>DYBQ01000016.1:0-9871 GCA_019418545.1 Clostridiales bacterium
GTCCTGCATACTCTAACAATAGCTCTGTATATAAACTAAATGGAATCGTAACCAGTGCTGACATAGATAAGTCAAGCAATTAACGCCCGTTTTTTGGGCGGAAAAAGAAGGTTTTACTGTAAAAATCAGTTGAGAGAGGAGGCAATGGATTTTATGAAAAAGTTTTTTAATCGTAAACGTACCATATTTTCTATTGTCATTGTGGCAGTCGTGGCTATCCTGATTGGAACTTTAGCAGTCAAACCTCGTGTAGAGCGCTGGATGGTGGAAAAGGAATTTTTAGAAAATGTACAAAAAATGGAGGAAGAGGAAGAGCAAGGAAAATCTCCGCGGCCTCGGCTTTCCTATAACCTTTATGAGGAGAAAATTCCCCTTTGCGAAATGGATGCCAATAAATTAGGTCAGATGGCCAATATGGCCTTTGCCGCAATCGGATATGAGCAGCCGGATGATGCTTATCTGATAGCCCTGCCTGCTGATTTGCATTATTATCATTCCCCGGATGACTCCCAGGAGCCTGCGCTGACTCTTCAAAAAGGGGAAGTTGTTGTCCTATATGGCAATAAAATTGGATGTATAGGCGATGTTCATGGATATGGATGTACCTGTTATCCTGATTATAAAGCAGGCTGGCGGTATGGAAAAGTATTCCTAAAGAATACTGAGAAATATAGTGACAATCTTGATACTTTTTATTCTGATGCGGAGAATCAGCCTTCCTATTATGTAAAAACAGCGGACTTGGAAGCGATAGCAATGGCTTATTATGAGAAGAATTATCATGATATGACCAATTTCTTTTATACCTTTTCTTCCAAAGAAGAGTATGCCCATAAGACAATCCGACAAATAGACGATATCTTGTTCCGCTATGGTTTCTTCTGTTCTCCTGATTTACCATAAATCTACCAAATACAAAATCCCCGAGCCGGCATTTATACATGCAGGCTCGGGGATTTCTATTACAATTTAATTCTTTTCAAGAGTTTTCATGGTGGGGAAGAGCAAAACATCTCTGATACTTGCGGAGTTCGTCAGCAGCATAACCAAACGGTCAATGCCATAACCAATACCGCCTGTGGGAGGCATACCGATTTCCAAAGCATTCAGGAAGTCTTCATCGGTATGGTTGGCTTCTTCGTCACCCTGTGCCAGCAGCTTTTCCTGCTCGGCAAAACGCTGCCGCTGGTCAATGGGGTCGTTCAGCTCAGAATAGGCGTTGCACATCTCGCGGCCATAGATAAACAGCTCAAAACGCTCCACATAGTCCGGCTTATCGGGCTTACGCTTGGTCAGCGGGGAAATTTCCACAGGATGGTCCATAATGAACACCGGCTGAATTAGATGCTCCTCTACATACTCCTCAAAGAACAGGTTGAGGATGTCGCCCTTGGTATGGCGAGGCTCATAGTGGATGCCCTTTTCGTCTGCCAGCTTCTTGGCAGCTTCTGTATCGGGAATTTCGTCGAAATCAACGCCAGCATACTTCTTCACAGCTTCCAGCATTGTCATACGCTCAAAAGGCTTGCCCAAATCAATCATAGCCTCTGCATAGGGAATGAGCGTGGTTCCGCACACTTTCTGTGCCACATAACGGAACATATTCTCCGTCAAATCCATCATGCCGTGATAATCGGTATAAGCCTGATAAAGCTCCATCAGTGTAAATTCGGGATTGTGGCGGGTATCCACACCCTCGTTACGAAATACGCGGCCAATCTCATACACGCGCTCCAAGCCACCGACAATCAGACGCTTTAAATACAGTTCCAGAGAAATACGCAGCTTTACGTCCTCATCCAGTGCATTATAATGGGTTTCAAAAGGCCGGGCAGCGGCGCCGCCTGCATTGGAAACCAGCATGGGCGTTTCTACCTCCATAAAGCCCTGGGCATCCAAAAAATTACGGATTTCGCGAAGAATCTGAGAACGCTTGATAAAGGTATCACGCACCTCGGGATTCACAATCAAATCCGTATAACGCTGACGGTAGCGGGTATCCGTATCCGTCAGGCCGTGGAATTTTTCGGGCAGGGGACGCAGGCTCTTGCTCAACAAAGTGAGCTGCGAAACCTTTACGCTCAATTCGCCCTTTTTGGTACGGAAGACCTCTCCCTTTACGCCAATCAAATCGCCGATATCCAGCTTTTTAAAAGCGGCATACTCTTCGTCACCAATCAAATCCCGGCGAACATACAGCTGAATGGAGCCGCTCTTATCCTGCAAATCAGAAAAGCTGGCCTTTCCCATCACACGCTTGCTCATCATACGGCCTGCCAGGCACACGGTTTCGCCGCTTTCCTGCTCTGGCTCCAATCCGGCAAATTTCTCCCGAACCGGTGCTGCATGGTTATCTACCGGATAGCTGGTAATCTGAAAAGGGTCTTTCCCTTCCTGCTGCAGCTGTGCAAGCTTATCTCTGCGGATTTGCAGCAGTTCATTCATATCCTGAGCAGGTGTTCTGCTGTTTTCACTCATTCTATCTTCATTCCTTTCAAATATTTCTGCAAACATATATTGAGAAAAAAAGCAGGGGTGCCATACTTGCCCCCCTGCAGCCTGACTTTGTGCTTATCGGGCAATGCCCAAAACATGGTAGTGAACAATACCTGCCGGCACTTCAATCTCGACAACATCGCCCACTTTATGTCCCAGCAGGGCTTTTCCCACTGGGGATTCATCGGAAATACGACCCTCACGGGGATTTGCCTCGTTGGAGCCTACGATTTTATATTCTTTATTGCGAACCGTTCCGTCCACACCGGTAATTTCCAACTCAATTCTGGAACCAATATGAATATTCTCGTTGCTCAGTTCAGCTTCGTCAATGAGCTTTACATTTTTCAGCATGACCTCAATATCGGCAATACGGGCTTCCATAATTGCCTGGTCATTTTTCGCTTCATCATATTCGCTGTTCTCGGAAAGGTCACCGAAAGACAGGGCCACTTTAATTTTCTCAGCTACTTCTTTACGGCGGACAGATTTCAAATATTCCAGTTCTTTTTCCAGAGCATCCAGGCCATCCTGTGTTAAGATAATCTGTTTTGCTGCCATTTATATAACCACCTTTACCCGATACAATATTTCAACAATGTTATTATTATAATAATTCTCCCTCTCGATGTCAACGGGAAAAAACCGCTGAACATAGGGAAATCCTGCCTCTTTACGAAACAGATGAACTGCTGCCGGGCACTTCCTGTACAGCAGCGCCATTCTCAATCAAGGCAGTTACTGCCGTTTGCATTTGAGGGTCCTCCCGGACATCCAAAAGCTCCCGCATAAGCACCTGCTTTTGCAGTACGCTCAGTTCCACTTCTCTGTCGGGCAAAACACCGCTGCCATACAAAGAATTCCCCTGAGCATCCACATAGTACCCCACTGTCAAAATCAGTGCGGAGCCATCGGAGAGCTGAATGGTGTCCTGACGGGAAGCTCCTCCCGCTGTTTCTGTGCCCACCAGAATTCCTGCTTTTCCATCCCGGATGGCTGCTGCCAATACCTCGGAGGCACCGTATGTGGTATCGTCAATCAATACCGCCATCGGTACATTTAATTTACCGCCTCCAGAAGAAGCTTCGGAAATGGTATCTCCATTCGTGTCTACATATCGTGCCACATTTCCTGCCGGCAAAATGGGACGGCAGGCTTCCACCATCTGTTCCACTGTACCTTCCGTATTTCCCCGTACATCTATAATTAAACCACATACCTCCGCTTTTTGAAGTTCTTCCAATGCATCCTTCACTTCTTCGGCGGTATCATTGGTAAAGCTGCGTATAGTCAGACACCCGACATTTCCATTGATGACCTTCCACACCACGCTGTTTGACTCATATTCGCTGCGGGTAATAGAGAAATCCATTGTTTTGGAAACCTCTTCCGATGTGGTTTTTCCATCTTCTTCCGTTTCTGCGGTTTCTGTCCGCAAAACCTGAAAAGTAACCTGCGTCCCTGCAGCACCATCCAGATACGAAAGCGCCTCACCATACGTAATACGGATGACTTCTTTGCCATCTATTTCCAAAATCACATCGCCTTTTTTGAGGCCTGCTTTTTCTGCAGCAGATTGCGGCAGAACTTCCACAATCTCCATATTTCCGTCTGCGTCCTGAATTGTCCGGATTCCGACACCCACATTTTTCTGCGTATCCCCCTGCAGAAATACCCTGTATTTTTCGGCCGAAAGATATTTGGCGTTTGCATCCCCTAAGCCCGCTACATATCCGGCACATATCGCATCTTTTAATGCTGTCTCATCCAGTTCCCCCACAAAATCCCGACGGACTTTCTGGTCAATTTCATTCAGTTTAGCATACATAGCTTGGCGCTCATTTACATCTGCCACTTTGGTGTTAAACCTGTCCATGGCATACAGATAGGTCAGAGAAACCGTCACAGCTGCTGTCATTGTCGCTAGAGCAACCGCTGTTCCAATGGAAATTTTCTTCATATCCTTTTTTCATCCTTCCAGTTATAAATACGCTGGGATAAAATAAGACACAAACCAGGGGCAGGAACCTTACGAAAAAGTTTCCTGTCCCTGGTTTTGCAAAGGGGAATTATACAAAGTTACTGGGGTTAACCGGTGTACCATAATAACGGATTTCAAAATGCAGATGAGCACCATAGGATTCACCTGTATTTCCGACATATCCGATAATCTGCCCTTTTTCTACATAAGAGCCGGTACTGACTGTCAAAGCACTGCAATGCGCGTAGCGGCTGGAATAGCCGTTTCCATGGTCAATATCCACACAATATCCATACCGGTTGTGGGAGTTAGCGGCGCTGCCAAAGCCGGCAAACATAACATATCCAGAATCAGCCGCAACAATGGGCTGTCCATAAATACCGCCACCAGAAATATCCAAGCCTTTGTGACCGGAATGGAATCCTTGAGTAATGGCGCCATAATATCCCGGTACAGGCCACATAAATTGCCCAGTACCATCAATGGGAGTATCACTGCCGCTGTTTCCTGAGGAATCATTTCCAGAAGAACCACTTTCTGAGCCATTTTCCTCTTTGTTGGCATAATACTCTGCATACCACTCATCCAATGCCGCATCGGCTTCCTGCATTTCCTCGCTCAAAGACTCATTTTCCATTTCCAGCTGCTTTTGCTGCTTTTCCAAGTCTGTCAACAGAGAATCAGCCTCTTCCATCAGTGCGGTAAGCTCCTGCTGGCTGTCTTGAAGTTCTGTGCGGCTTTTAGTAAGCTCTTCCTTACTTGCCTGGATTTCTGCTTTTTGGCTTTCGATTTCTTTCATTTCGGTTTTGAGGGTATCCATCAATTCCGTATCATGAGCGGTAACAGCCTTCATAATTTCGGCCTTCCGCAGCATATCCGAAAGATTGTCGGCATCCAGCACAATAGCCAAAGTAGAAGCTTCTCCTGCCTTATATAAAGCACAAAGGCGTTCCTTTAATTTTTCGAAGTTTTCATCAATCGAAACCTGTTTGTCTTGGATTTCGGCTTCTTTTTCGGAAATCTGACTGTTCAGCTGTGTAATTTCCAAATTATAAGAATCGATTTCCTGTTGGACGGTTTCAATCTGCGCATTTAAAGTTTCTTTATATTCTTCCTGCTTGGCTGTGTCCTGCTTCAGTTCGTCCAACTTCTGCTCATTTTCTGCTTTTTGGGTCTGCAGCTCCTGCTGACGTTCCTGCAATTCAGAAAGGGTCGAGGCCGCCGATACTGGCTGCATACCATTTTCCGGCTGCAAGGTCAAAATCATAGCAACAGTTATCATGAATGCACAGGCTATTTTTAGACCTTTCATGACATGTTTTTTACAGTGCAACAAGTTCGCTTCCTCCTTTACGCAGATATTTTCCAATGGAAATAATACCTCCCAAGGCACCAAAGGCTGCTCCGGCCAACATAAAACCTACTGTATAAGGCAATACCAGCTGATTCATAGCAATAGGAGTAAAGAAAGCCGCAATACCGGAAATCACCTGCATAACACTGTTATACAAGATAAACAGAAGGATACTGGCCAAGGCACCGGCAATCAAACCGATTACCACGCCCTCCACTACAAATGGCCAGCGTACAAACCAGTTAGTAGCACCAACCGATTTCATAATGCTGATTTCCATCCGGCGAGAATACATCGTTACCCGGATTGTGTTGGCAATGATGAACAAGGAGACAATTCCCAGCAGCAAAACCACCCAGAAGCCCACCATATTCACCAGACTGTCCAAACTGTTAAGCTTCTCCGCAATATCGGAATAATCTGTAATATGGTCTACTCCTTCAACCTTTTTAATATTGGCAATGGTTTCATCATATTTTGTCAAATCAGTCATTGAAATGTCATAGGCATCGGGCAAAAAGTTTTCTGAACCTGTCAGGCCTTCTAAAACCGTTCCGTCATCCCCTAACAATTCCATCATGCTTTCCAGTGCTTCGTCCTTGGGAACAAATTCACAAGTTGCCACATTATCCACCTTGCGCAGCTCTTCACCAACCTGGACCGACTCCAAAGTAGGCATATCTTCTTTCAGATAAACGGTAATACTGTTGTTCCCTTCAATCAACTCCATGGCTTGGCCAATATTCATTGAAAACAAGGTGGCCGCACCAGTGAGAATCAAACAGGATACCAATACTGCAACCGAAGCAATGGTCATGGTGCGATTACTTTTTAAGTTCCGCAAACCTTCCTTCAATAAGTATCCAATATTATACAGCTTCATCGGCTTCCCCCTCCTCTGTCACTACAGCGGGGGCTTTTCCCGCAGTTTTGCGCAATGTATCCGCTACAATCTCGCCGCCATGAATCTGGACAACCCGCCGATGGAAATGCTTAACCAGATTATGTTCATGTGTTACCATTAGAATGGTTGTTCCGCGGCGGTTGATTTCGCTGAGCAAATCAACAATTTCATAAGAAAGCGCTGGGTCAATATTTCCCGTAGGCTCGTCCGCAATAATCATACTGGGATTGTTCACCAATGCCCGGGCAAGGCCCACACGCTGGCGCTCACCACCCGACAATTCGGCAGGGAGACATTTTGCTTTATTTTCCAAGCTAACCAGTCCCAGAATGTAGGGGACTCTCTTTTTAATTTCTTTTGGCGGGGCTCCTACCACATGCATAGCAAAAGCCACGTTTTCATACACTGTCATGGAATCAATCAGTCGAAAGTCCTGAAACACGATTCCCATGGTTCTTCTCAAATAAGGGATATCCCTGTTACGAAGGCTCGACAACTTTTTTCCGTTTACAACAATTTCTCCAGAACTGGCCTTTTCCTCTCCCATAATCAGCTTGAGAAAGGTACTTTTACCAGCACCTGAAGAGCCAACAATAAATACAAACTCGCCTTTTTCCACCTTCATGCTGACATTCTTCAACGCTTCGGTTCCATTGGCGTAGGTTTTTGAGACATTTTGAAACTCTATCACTCTCGTCCCTCCCATATCCATTCATATTCGTATAACTTCATTTCCTATCTTATACATCCGGTTAACCCCGGATTTTCATTATCAGCCATGATATGACAAAAGGCTCTCCATGACACGTTCACATAATACCAATGTAAACCTCTTTTATAATTCTATAAAAGAATATATTTGTAATTATTTTGTAATCTTTTTTGAATTTCTCTTGATTTCTCCATCAAAAAGTGCCGCAAGCATACGCTGCGGCACTTTTTTCGATAAATTGGCAAATGATTTTTTAGAATTTTACAGGATTGGAAGAAAGATACTTTTTAACCATGAGGGCGACTTTGAACACAATTGCATCCTCAAATTCACGCAAATCCAAACCTGTAATTTTTTTGATTTTTTCCAAACGGTATACCAGCGTATTCCGATGGACAAACAGTTTACGGGATGTTTCGGACACATTCAGATTATTTTCAAAGAAGCGCTGAATGGTAAACAGGGTCTCCTGGTCCAAAGACTCAATAGAGCCGCGCTTGAATACTTCCTTCAGGAACATATCACAAAGTGTTGTGGGCAGCTGATAAATCAACCGGGCAATTCCCAGGTTGTCATAGCTGACAATCGCTCTTTCGGTATCGAATACCTTACCAACTTCCAATGCCACCTGAGCCTCTTTGAAGGAACGGGCCAAATCCTTAATACCGGCAACAACCGTACCGATACCAACCACACAATGGGTATAGAATTCACTGGACAGGGTATCAACAATCGAGCCAGCCAGCTTATCCAAATCTTTTGTTTCAATACCAGGACGAATTTCCTTTACCAATGCAATATCGGTCTCGTTAATATTGATAATGAAGTCCTTATTCTTGTCCGGGAACAGATTTTGGATGACATCATAGGCAGAAATATCTGTCTTATTCGTAATTTTAATCAACATACACACACGGTTCACGTCAGAGTTGAAGCGCAATTCCCGTGCTTTCAAATAAATATCCCCTGGCAGGATATTGTCTAAGATGACATTCTTAATAAAGTTACTGCGGTCATATTTCTCATCATAGTATTGCTTAATACTGCTGAGAGAAATAGACAGCAAGTTGGCATATCGGGCAGCTTCCGGGTCATTACCAGAAACAAACACTGCATATTCCGGACGAGGCCGGTTGCCAAAAGAACGATAGGTGTAGCCATTCACCACAAAGGGGTTGGGGGAAGTCAAAGCTTCAGCCGTAACGCTTTCATTGACCTCACCGATACGGCCCAGCTCACTGCAGGCAATGATAACCGATGTTTCATCGATTACACCGATGGTACGGTCAATAGCATCCCGCATCTGATGAATGACACCCTGAAACAATCTGTTGGACATAGATTTTCCCTCACTTTATTCTAAAATCGATATTACACTGTAACACAGTTCGACCGGATTTGGCTGCTGCTGTCAAATTCTCCTACTGAAACACCTCACCCACTGCAAACAGTCACACACAGCAGCACAACTATTTATAGTTACATTCTACATAAAATTTATGAAAATTTCAACAGGGAAACAGACGATTTTAAAAATAATTTATTGTTACTGGGTAGTTTTTTGCCAAAACCGGTTTGTTTTTCCAGCATTTTGAGCAAATCGAGGCTATTTTTATACATTCAAGCCATCAAATGATTTCTGCCTGTGTCAAAGCGTTTGTACTTGGATGCCGTTGTCATCAGCTGTTACTGCAACAGCTGTCAGGGAGCCTTCTCCCTGGCTCACAATTACAGAGGCAAGCTTATCTTCTACTTGCCGGCGAATCAGGTTTCTCAAATCGCGGGCACCGCTCTTTCCGCCAATGGAGTGTTCTGCCAAAAAGCGGGTTGCCTTGTCGTCATAAGTTAAAGTAATATGGCGCTCTTTCAGGGAGGCAACATATTCTTCCATCAGCAGTTTGGCAATGCTTGTATAGTCATCCACATCAAGCGGCCGGAATACAATCACTTCATCAATACGGCTCAAAAATTCCGGGCGCAAAAATTCCGAAAGGGCTTTCATGGCCTTCTCCCGGCTAACATCAGTCTGACTGCGGTTAAATCCCAGTGCAGACTCTTTTTTCTCGCTTCCGGCATTAGAGGTCATCACAATCACAGTATTTTCAAAATTTACATTTCTGCCGTGTGCATCGGTAATATGACCTTCATCCAGAATCTGAAGCAAAATGTTCATAACATCGGGATGTGCTTTTTCAATTTCGTCAAAGAGCAATACGGAATAGGGACGGCGGCGGACTTTCTCCGTTACCTGTCCTGCCTCATCATATCCCACATATCCGGGAGGGGAACCGATAATCCGGCTGACAGAGTGCTTTTCCATAAACTCCGACATATCCAGCCGAATCAGAGTTTCCGGCGTGTCGAACAGCTCCTGAGAAAGCACCTTCACCAATTCTGTTTTTCCCACACCGGTTGGGCCAACAA
>DYBQ01000016.1:9881-40655 GCA_019418545.1 Clostridiales bacterium
GATAAAGGAGGCCGGGCGGCGGCGAGGACTAATTTGTACGCGGCTGCGGCGAATGGCAGCAGCCAAAGCGTCCACAGCTTCTTTTTGTCCAATCACCCGCTCGCTCAAACGCTCTTCCAGATGAGCCAGCTTGTTCAGCTCACTTTCCTGTACACGGCTGGCAGGGATTCCCGTCCAAAGCTCAATCACTTTCGCTAAATCCTTTTCTTCCAACTGGGCAGCCTGTGCAGCTGGAGCCAGTTCTTCAGCCTGCTTTTCCATTCTTGCGATTTCATATCGGGTTTCGGCCAGTTTTTCATAATCCGGCTCCACACCATCGGCAGTGAGCGCTTCTTCCTGCTCCTTCATTTTGCCAAGCTGGAACATTACCGTATCATACTCAGCCATGGGAAGATTCCGCAGCGCCGCACAGGCACATGCTTCATCCAGCAAATCAATGGCCTTATCCGGCAAAAAACGGTCGTTGATATACCGTTCTGCCAAAACTGCTGTCCGATGAATCATCGAATCAGGCACCTGCACCCGATGGTATTTTTCATAATATTCTTTAATACCGCTGAGCATCTCCTCTGTCTCCTTGAGAGAAGGCTCGGCCACTGTAACCGGCTGGAAACGCCGCTCGAGTGCAGCGTCCTTTTCAATGTGTTTGCGATATTCCCCAAAGGTGGTGGCGCCAATTACCTGGATTTCTCCGCGGGACAATGCAGGCTTTAAAATATTGGCGGCATTCATGGAGCCCTCTGCATCCCCGGCTCCTACCAGATTATGCACCTCATCGATAAACAGGATGATATTCCCATCAGCCTTTACTTCATCTACCAGTCCCTTAATCCGGCTTTCAAACTGTCCTCTAAACTGGGTCCCTGCTACCAGAGCCGTCAAATCAAGCAGCTGGATTTCCTTGGTTTTCAGCCGTGCCGGAACATTTCCGGCAGCGATTCGCTGTGCAAGCCCTTCTGCAATAGCGGTTTTGCCAACGCCCGGCTCACCAATCAGACAAGGATTGTTTTTTGTCCGGCGGGACAATATCTGAATCACCCGGTCAATCTCCCTATCTCGGCCAATAATAGCATCCAATTCCCCGTTTCGAGCTCGGGCTGTTAAATCTGTGCAATAAGCGGAAATATGTTTGCGCTTATTCTTTTTGGAGGCTTTTTTGTCTCGGGCGGTTTCTTTTCCCTGTGCTGCTGCATTTTCCTGTGAGGGACTTTGCCCCATCCCTGGAAAAATATTTTGCAGAAAAGAGGGGAATGTAGCCGCTCCGCCAGGAGTAAAGCTGTCCTCATCCTCATTATTATTGCCATTTTCATCATTTTCCAACGCCATCAGGCCACTCATTTCTTCTGCCATTGCCTCCAGCTGGTCCTCGCTGATTCCCATTTTTTCCATCAAATCATTAACAGGTTTAATACCCAGCTCTTTTGCGCAAACCAGGCACAAGCCCTGGGTATTAGAGGTGTCATTTCCTTGAGAAATAAACACGACTGCCGGACGTTTATGACATCTTGAACACATTAACATAACTGATTCCATTCTCTGCTGCCGCGCGCAGAAAAATATGAAAAGCTGTCCCACGGCGTACTTGGACAGCTTTTTCCCTCTGCAAATAGGGATTACTTAGCATTCGAAGGCTTTTCGCCTTTTTTTGCCTTGATTTCTTTGTTAATATCCAAACTATTTTTGGGGTCGTCAGAATGAAGCAATTCCAGAAAAATTTGGAAATACCTCACCATAGCATAAATCATAAATGCAGCTGTAATCCCCAACAGCACGTAAGAAATTATCGTAACTGCATTGGAATATAAATGGAAAACACCTTCCATAACAACAATTGCTACAGCCGAAGTGTAAAACATTACCGTAGCCACTTTTCCATACCATTGTGCTGCACAAGGGCGTTTTTTCTTTTTCAAAAGGATACATCCGCCTATCAGCATACCCAGCTCTTTCAGAACAAAAATCAGCAAAATAGGAATTAACAAAGGATGCTTTACTGCCAAACAAATAGCAATGGTACCCTGCGTCAGTTTATCCGCCAGAGGGTCCAGCATCTTTCCCAGCTCGGTAATTTGATTAAATTTCCGAGCAATCATCCCATCAAACATATCACTCAGTCCAGAAAATGCCAGAAACAGCACAGCCAACAAAAGCTGACCATTCAGGAAAAAATAGGCAAACGGGGCAATTACCAGAATTCTTAACACAGAAAGCAAATTGGGAATTGTCCAGTTTTGATTTCGGCTTTTGCTTGTATGATTCACTTGTAACATCCTCTTTCACGCCAATAACATTTCCTTTTTCACGAAAAAGCGGGAACTATTCCCACGCTTGTAAATAGGTTTGATAAACCACTGAATTTTCTGCCATACTTTGGATTTCGGGAGAAGCAGCCGGAGATAAAAGCTCGAGGCAGAAACAGCACAGCAAAATCACCAGCAGAGCCTGCACGACTCCCAATAGAGCGCCCATCGCTTTGTTCAGCTGTTTTAACACCGGAAGTTTGAGCAAACGGGAAATAATCCCGGAAATAATCCGAAGGATTACCAGCAGGAAAATAAACAAAACCAGCGAAAACAGTGCCTTTAACATCGAAATAACAGCTGGGGCTATTACACTAACTGCCGCCTCTGCTGCAGAACCGCTTGCCTGAGAAATCGCCTGATTTAAAGTATCCGTTGTAATTCCATAATGCTCCAGCGCACCTGCCAAAACATCAGGCAAAGCGGAAAGTACAGCTTCCGGTGCTGTTCCTGCAGGAGAATTCCGAAGAGCTTCAGCTACCTGTAATGTGAGGGATTCCCGCAGCATTCCGTCAAAAACCCACTCAGCCGCTGCGGCACCCAGCCACACAGCAGCACCTAAAGCCACAATCGTTCCCACAAGGTCAATAACAGACCGGAAGAATCCTTTTTTTGCCCCTAAAAACAGGAACAAAATCAAGAGCAAAAGAAAAATAACGTCTAAAACATACTTCATGATTCTTTCTCCCCTCAAAATGTTGACACAGCCTGTCTGCAAACAAAGTTTTGGGAAACTTGTAACTACTATATCATAAACCAATTTTTCAAACAAGCAGGAGCAGGCGATTCAGACATAAATTTTTTGTTAACTCCATCAAAAGCGTTATTGAAACACAGCCTGGCGAATTTCGCTGACTCCCAGCAAATATACCTGGCTTTCATTTTGCAGGGCTATCGCTCTCGCATCGCCGCCTGCGTCACAAGAGCCTTCTATCGCACCCGTACCGGAGGAAACCGCTGTTACTTTTCCCCCAGCCAGCATTGCCAAAGTTTCTCCATACAAAGAGACGGATTTGATGCTGCTTGCACTTTCAGCTTGTGTAACAATTTGGGGAGAGCCTCTAAACTCCATCAGAGTACAAGCGCCGGACACAGAATAGCTTGACAGGGATAGCAGCGCCCGGCTTCCCGAAATGGCATATGCGGTAAGCTGCCGCCCCTCATAATCATATTCCTGGGCTTCGCCGGTACCGGAATTTATCCACAAGGCTTTTCGGTCGCCAACCGCGCAGATAATCCCGTCAGAACCCCATTGGGTATCCAACACCATGTTTTCACTGCTGTTGATAGTATTGACCGGTTTGCTTTCATTAAAATCAAAAATATACAGCACCGACACCATACCGCCATCTTTTGCCGTTAATCCGGCCGCAACGCCCTTGGTGCCGGAAGAATTGAGGGATATGGAGGTAACATATGTTTGGCTGAAATCGTACTCATACTGTACGCTTCCATCAGAAAAATACACCGTCAGCCGGCAGGCAAAATCTTCTGACTGGGTAACCAAAGCAAACCGCCCGTCATTTGCCAGTGCTGCGGTCAATATTTTTTCATCCGTATTCCCTTTTACCAAACTTCGTGTATGGGTATTCAGCTGATACCCTGTCCCGCCAATACTGTATACCAAATAGCGGCCTCCGGCCTGCCGCACCGCAGGCTGACTGCAAGCATGCTGTACAGACATGGTTTCCTTGCCGGTAGAATTCCAAGCTGTCAAAGAGGTGTTGCTGACAACTACCGCTTCTTGGTCAACAGACAAAAAATTCCCCACTTCCGTTTCTCCGCCGGGAATGGAAACCGGGAATCCATCTCCCACTCCCATTCCAACAAAACGGGTTTGTATCCAGTCGGAAATATTGTCAATTGTCAGGTTATCCCGGTTAAACCACCATGTCAGCACCAAAACCGCCGCCAGCAAAATCAGGCTTACCCGATAGACCCACTTAGGAACTAACGGTGATTTTTTCTTGTTTTCGCTTCCCGGCTTTTTCTTTTTGATAAGGTTGATTTCTTCGTCATCCTCACGCTCTTGAAAAACTGCGAAGCGCTTCCCTTTTTTTTCCATATGCTCCACCTCCCAATTTACCATTTGTTATATTCTTAAAAATCTACGAGTTGTATTGAAAAGCTTCAAAGCGATAAATCTGCCTCATGATAGAACACTTTATCCAAACAAAGCCCACAAGCCGGGGCTGTTGGGCCGGCTTTGTTCCGGTCCATTGCCGCCAAAATTTTCGGCATATCCTCCGGCTGGAACTTTCCCTGCGCCACCCGCAGCATGGTTCCCACCAGAATCCGCACCATATTATAGAGAAAACCGTCTGCTGCCACCCGATAGGTGACCAAATTCCCCTCCCGGCTCCATTCCGACTTGGTGATGGTACGGGTCATGTCTCCCCGCTCCCGGCTGTCAATCGTGCAAAAGGAAGTGAAGTCGTGGCTGCCCAAAAAATAAGAGGCTGCCTGATTCAGCTTGTCAATATCCAGCGAATACCAATAATGGAGAGCCCGGTCCCGCAAAAAAGGGGAGCGTACCGGATGATTCCAAATGGAATACACATATTCCTTCCCTGTGCAGGAATATCGGGCATGAAATTCCATAGGTACCTCCCGGCAATCCAGCACCGCCATATCCGGCGGCAAAAAGTGATTCAGCGCTCCCTGCAGCCGCTTACAGGGGATGGCACTTTCCAGCTGCATACTGATGCAGAACTGCTTGGCATGGACACCGGTATCGGTACGGCTGCACCCCTTTAATGAAGGGCGTTCCGAAAGAATTTTGTACAGGGCTTCCTGAAACACCTGCTGTACAGAAACGGCATTTTGCTGTACCTGCCAGCCATGATATCCCGAGCCGTCATAACAAAGGGTAATGAGTACGTTGCGAATCATAGGATTCTCCTTTCGGGAAAAATTGAAAAATCGTACATTGTACGTCTACAAATGCTGCAAGCCTGTGAAAAACGGACAACATGCCCCCTCGCCGAGGGGGGTCACGAAGTGCCGGGGGAGTTGCAAAGGCACAGCACACACTCCCTCAGTCTGCTTTCGCAGACAGCTCCCTCAAAGAGGGAGCCATAACACCCGAAAGAGCGCACTTCCAGAACACCTTATGCCAGCGCCGGCAGGAAAATATCCCCGACAACGACGCCTGCCACCACCAGCAGCACAATTCCAACCGCCACGGCATCCCGACTGGTCATGTGAAGCTGCTTCATTTTGGTGGGGGTCATCCGGCTGTTATAGCACCGGCACTCCATGGCCATAGCCAAATCATAGGCCCTGCGGAAAGCCGACACAAACAGCGGAATCAAAATGGGAATCAGTGCCTTAATCCGCTGCATCAGCCCGCCGCTTTCCATGTCCGCGCCTCTCGCCTTCTGGGCACTCATGATTTTGTCGGTTTCTTCCAGCAGCGTAGGCACAAAACGCAATGCAATGGTCATCATCATGGCGATATCGTGTACCGGAACCCTAAAAACCTTCAAGGACTTCATCAGCCGCTCCATGGCATCGGTAAGCTGGGTGGGCGATGTGGTAAAAGTCAGAATCGAGCTGCACAGAATCAGCGCCGTAATACGAATGGCAATGAAAATGCAGCGATAAATACCGTTCAGGGTAATCTGCATAAAGCCCCACTGGACAAGGGGCTCCCCACTGCCATAAAACAGATTGAGAATAGAAGTAAAAGCCACGATAAACAGGATGGCCTTCATGCTCTTCATATACATCTTTATTGGCACGCCGGAAAGCAGCATGGCAGTCAGAATCAGCGCCACCACCAACCCCATGGAGAGGAAGTTAAAGGCGGTAAAAATCAGCACGATTGCCACCAGTACCAGCACCATTTTGGCACGGGGGTCCATCCGATGGAGAATCGAGCGTCCGGGGAAATACTGGCCTAATGTAATATCACTGAGCATTTTCGTCCGCCTCCTTCTTTCTCACCAGCGGGAGCAATTCTTTGATGGCCTGCTCCAGCGTCAATACGCCAGAGGGAACCGGGCAGCCCATGGCCTGCAAACGGGTCATAATCGCTGTCACCTGCGGCACCCGCAGTCCCATGGTCTCCAGCTCGGCGCTTCTTGCAAATACATTGGGAGTGGTGTCGAACATGGCAGCCTTTCCCTTGTTCATCACCAGCACCCTGTCAGCAGTACGGGCAATATCCTCCATGCTGTGGGAAACCAGCAGCACGGTGTTTTTCCGATGTTGATGATAGCTTCCAATCTGCGCCAGCAGCACGTCCCGGCCTTTTGGGTCCAGACCAGCGGCAGGCTCGTCCAAAACCAAAACGTCCGGGTCCATGGCAATCACACCGGCAATGGCTACCCGGCGCTTTTCACCGCCGGACAGCTCAAAGGGAGATTTTTCCCACAAAGAGGGCTTGAGGCCGGTGAATTCTGCGGCTTCTTTCGCCTTTTCCATGGCTTCTTCGTCAGAAAGCCCCTTGTTTTTGGGGCCAAAGGCGATGTCTTTCAAAACGGTTTCCTCAAAAAGCTGATATTCCGGGTACTGGAACACCATGCCCACCTGAAAGCGTACCGCACGGATTTTCTTCGGCTCTTCCCAAATATCCTTGCCATGAAGCAGAATTTTGCCGGAAGTAGGGCGCAGCAAACCGTTGAGCTGCTGAATGAGGGTAGATTTTCCGCTGCCTGTATGTCCGATAACTCCTACAAACTCTCCTTCTTCAATGGCGATATTCACATGGTCTACGGCAGTGCGGGCAAAAGGAGAACCCGGGCTGTAGACATACGTTAAATCCTGTGTTTCCAAAACAGCTGCCATGGGCTCACTCCTTTCTAATCAGGGCATACAAAGCCCCCACACATTCTTCTTCATTCAAAATCCCATCAGGGATGCCGCAGCCATAGGCGCGCAGACGATAGGCCAGCTCCGTGGCCTGGGGCACATCGAGATGATGCTGCTTTAACAGCTCCACTTGAGAGAATACCTCACGGGGCGTTCCTTCGGTGAGGATGTTTCCCTCGTCCATCACAATCACCCGTCCGGCCTGCACAGCTTCGTCCATATAGTGGGTGATGAGGATAATGGTGATGCCCTTTTCCCGGTTCAGTTTGTGGATGGTCTCCATGACTTCGTCACGGCCCCGGGGGTCCAGCATGGCGGTGGGCTCGTCCAGCACAATACAGTCTGGCTCCATGGCGATAATACCTGCAATGGCCACCCGCTGCTTTTGTCCGCCAGAGAGCTTGTAGGGGGCATTTTCCCGATATTCATACATGTCCACTGCTTTCAGGGCTTCGTCCACCCGGCGGCGGATTTCTTTGGGCTCAACGCCCAGATTTTCTGGGCCAAAGGCCACATCTTCTTCCACAATACTGGCTACCAGCTGATTATCCGGGTTCTGCTGCACCAATCCTACCCGGCGGCGGACTTCGTAGATAGTCTCCTCGTCAGCGGTATCCATTCCCTCGACTGTCACCTTCCCCTCGGTGGGCAGGAGCATTCCGTTAAAGAGCTTGGCCATTGTGGACTTTCCGCAGCCGTTATGACCCAGCAACGCTACAAACTCCCCTTTTTTAATTTCCAGACTTACGCCGTGCAGAACCTCCCGTGGCAGCTCGCCCTCAGCGGGCTCATAAGCAAAGCGTACCTTGTCTGCTTTGATAAATTCCATCGAATCCATGACTCCTTTCGATGTGAAATGCCGTTTCCGGCTTATTCCATCCTGAATCGCAGTGAATCAACCTTCAAAAATCGCGGTGCTTCCGCAGGGCAGCACCAGCCCGCTGGCTGTTACCGGCAGGCCAATCTCGTCCGACGACACCTTGCCGCCAAATTTGGTTTGCAGCAGCGTCCCCAACAGATATTCCATTACCGATGGGGAAAGACCTGTCGTGTAGGAATTGAGAATAAAGAATAGAGGCTTTTCCGAGAGAATGGGAATACACTGACTGACAAGGCTATAGAGCTGTTCCTCCAGCTTCCATACCTCTCCTCCCGGGCCTCTGCCATAAGAAGGCGGGTCCATAATGATGCCGTCATAGGTGTTGCCCCGGCGCTGCTCCCGCTGGACAAACTTCATGCAGTCGTCCACAAGCCACCGTACCGGACGGTCGGCAATGCCGCTTGCTTCGGCGTTTTCCTTGGCCCAGGCCACCATACCCTTGGAAGCATCCACATGGGTCACATGGGCGCCGGCTTTCATACATGCCAGCGTGGCCGCGCCGGTATATCCGAACAGGTTCAGAATTTTTACCGGACGGCCCGCCTCCTGAATTTTCTTCATGGCAAAATCCCAGTTTACGGCCTGTTCCGGGAAAATGCCCGTATGCTTAAATCCCATGGTCTTGAGCCGGAAGGTAAGCCCTTTATAACCGATTTTCCACACCGGGGGCACCGGGCGGTAATTCTGCCATTGGCCGCCTCCGGTGTTGGAGCGGTGATAGCGGGCGTTGGCCTGCCTCCACAGGGGATGATTTTTTGGGGTGTCCCAGATAATCTGGGGGTCCGGGCGAATCAAAATCACATCGCCCCAGCGCTCCAGCCGTTCTCCGGCAGAGGTATCCCGCAGTTCATAGTCCTTCCAGTCTGCGGCTCTCATGGTAACATCCTTTCTTTTTCAGGAAAATTTTATGCCAGTTCCCGGCGCATAACCTCGGCTACTTTGTCGGCCAGCTGCCGGATTTCTTCATCGTTTTCGCCTTCCACCATCACGCGCAGCAGCGGCTCCGTACCAGAGGGGCGCACCACAATGCGGCCACGGCTTCCCAGCTGTTTTTTTGCCTCGTCAATAGCCTGACGCACCCGGATATCGGTATAGAAACGGAGTTTGCCCTCATTACTCACGGTGATATTCACCAGCACCTGAGGATACCGGCTCATAACAGAAGCCAAATCGGAAAGCTTAGCTTCTCTTCTTCGAAGAATACTCAGCAGCTGGCAGGCGGACATCTGGCCGTCACCGGTGGTGGCAAAATCCAGGAAAATAAAGTGCCCGCTCTGCTCGCCGCCGAAGTTGTAGCCTTGCAGCAGCATTTCTTCCAGCACATAGCGGTCGCCCACCTTGGTAGCTACAAAGTCCATACCGTTGGCTTCACAGAATTTGGAGAAGCCCATGTTGGTCATAATCGTACCTACTACAGAGTTTTTGGCCAGCTTGCCCCGGGACTTCATATCCAGCGCACAAATCGCCATAAAGAAGTCGCCGTCCACCAGATTGCCGTTTTCGTCCACTGCCAGGCAGCGGTCTGCATCGCCGTCAAAAGCGATACCGGCATCACAGTGATGCTCCTTCACATATTCCATCAGGCTTTCCACATGAGTGGAGCCGCAGTTGTCATTGATATTCACACCGTTAGGCTCAGCGTTGAGCATATGCACCTTTGCTCCCAGCTCGGTAAACAGCAGTTCGGCAGTCCGGGAAGCAGACCCATTGGCACAGTCCACAGCAATTTCCATGCCATCCAGCGCAAACGCAACGGTCGCCTTAATGTGGTCCACATAATCGCGCACCACATTGGGAGCAGTGGTCACTTTGCCCACATCGCCGCCAACAGGGCAGGGGAAGGGCTGTACTTCATCCAGCACAATAGCCTCAATCTGCTCTTCCAGCGCGTCGGGCAGCTTATAACCGTCTCCGCTGAAAATCTTAATTCCGTTAAACTCACAGGGGTTGTGGGAGGCAGAAATCATAACGCCTGCATCCGCCTTATATTTTCCCACCAGAAATGCCACAGCAGGAGTAGGTACTACGCCCAGCTGCACTACATTAGCTCCCACACTGCATAAGCCGGCAGTCAGGGCATTTTCCAGCATATCGCTGGAAAGGCGGGTATCCTTGCCAATCAGGATTTTCGGATGGCGGTGGTCATTGTCTGTCAGAACCATTGCAGCAGCCCTGCCAATATTCATAGCCAATTCGCAAGTCAGTTCACTGTTGGCAATGCCTCTGGCACCATCTGTTCCAAAAAGTCTTCCCATAGTACACACTCCATTTCTTTAGTTTGATAAATAACCCTGTTTACCTGTATCGTCAAAGATTTCTCTCTTGTATTTTTATGATTATGCAAAGGTGTTTTCTTTTACGCCGGGCAGCAGCTCATAAACAGAAATTCCCATCTTTTTTTCCAGCTCGTCCTTAATTTCATACGTTGCCTTCCATTTGGGAACCATGTATTCATTGGGTCCATACCGCATGACCACATCTACCCAGCGTTTTTCCAGCAGACAGAAGCCGGTTCCCATTGCCAGCGCATCGCAAAGCTGAATTAACCGGTCATACTCGTCATAGGTAACCTGAGAAAGAAGCTTTCCCATCCGTTTTCGGGCGCTTTCTCCATCTCGCCCTGAGCCGCCGCTCCAAGAGCCGAAACAGCTGTCAATATCCTGATAAGGAAAGGAATGGGTCAGACAAATCCGCGCCACCTCCGGGCAGCCCTGCTCCATCATAAAGTCATAGCCATCGGAAATATGTAAATTCCCACCGCCGCAGGTACGCCGTCCAATATCATGCAGCATCCCCAGCACCTGAGCTTTTTCAGGGTCAAGCCCGGGGATTCTTTCTGCAATGGCCCGGGCAGCCTGCCCCACATACCGGCTATGGGCATCCCATAAACCGGGATTTCTTTTCACGCCATCCTGTAACCAAACTTCCGCCTGTTCAATCGTTGGAAACATCGGATTCTCCTTTCTGGGATTTCTCCCATTCGCTCTTCAAAATCGCCATAAGGACATCATCCCCGTAGGTATCGCCGTCCAGAATCGCCTGACGGCGCACGCCTTCTATTTGGAAACCGGCAGCGGCATAGGTTCTCTGCCCCCGAACATTGAAAGAAAACACATCCAGCTCTATCCGGTTTAGATGCAGCGATTCAAACGCAAAATCCCGGGTCATGCAGGTCATCCAATAGCCCAAACCTTTTCCTCGGGCTTCTCCCTGAAAAATACAAATGCGGAAATTGGCACTCCGTGTTTCCCAGTCAATTTCATTCAGTACACTCTCTCCCAAAATTTTCCCTTCGGGAGAAATCAACAGAAAATCATATCGGTCCTTCGATTCCACACATTGCAGGAAGAAATTGATGACCTCTTCCTGGGTAAATTCAGGTTTGCATCCGGTAAAGCGTGCCACTTCCTCATCCAGCGGACAGAAGTTCTGTTGGTAATAGGGAAATGCATCTTTCGGCTGCGCAAGCCTCAATATAAAGCCGTCTTTTTCCCACTGTGGGGCACTTTTTTTCATACTTTTTCCTCTTTTATCAAAACAAACTCTGCTGCATTATAGCAGCAGCTTCACCGGGCGGGGTAAGCCCCAAATGATGATACGCTGCCGGAGTCACACACCGGCCCCGTGGGGTACGGTTTAAAAAGCCAATCTGCATCAAATAGGGCTCAATCACATCTTCAATGGTAACGGATTCCTCACCAATGGCCGCCGCCAGTGTATCCAGCCCCACTGGGCCGCCGTTATAATAGTCAATCATGGCCCGCATCATGCGGCGGTCACCGGAATCCAGCCCCAATTCATCGATTTCCAGTCGGTCGAGGGCAATAGAGGCGCTGTGTTCATCAATAATCCCATTGCTGATAACTTGCGCAAAGTCCCGCACACGCTTGAGCAGCCGGTTGGCAATACGAGGTGTACCCCGAGAACGCCGGGCAATTTCCAGAGCGCCATCGGCAGCAATATCAATCCCAAGAATTTTTGCGCTGCGGGTAACAATCTGCGCCAGTTCCTTGGGAGAATACATTTCGAGCCGCAGCACCACGCCAAAACGGTCGCGTAGAGGCGCAGTCAGCTGTCCTGCCCGGGTTGTTGCGCCCACCAGTGTAAATTTGGGCAGCGGCAAATGATAGGAAGCCGCCATCTGCCCTTTTCCGGTGATGATATCCAGTGCAAAGTCCTCCATGGCAGGATAGAGAATTTCTTCCACACTCCGGGACAAACGGTGCACCTCATCAATAAACAATACGTCTCCGGGATTTAAGTTGGTGAGCAGTGCCGCCAGGTCACCGGGCTTTTCAATGGCCGGGCCGCTGGTAATCCGCAGGTTCACGCCAAGCTCATTGGCGATAATACCTGCCAAGGTGGTTTTGCCCAAACCGGGTGGGCCATAGAGAAGCACATGGTCCAGCGCTTCACCCCGCTGCCGGGCTGCTTCAATAAATACCGATAAATTTTCCTTTGCCTTGTCCTGCCCAATATATTCCGTAAGGGTTCGGGGACGCAGGGGGTTTTCCACTGCCGCATCCTCCGGGTTGTAGGCCGGGTCAATCATCCGGTTTTCAAAGTCCATTTCAGAAGCACTATTTTCGTAGTCCATTTATGTCCCCCCTGTCAATCCCACTTAGGCGCCAGTGCCCGCAGAGAGAGCCGAATCAGCTCTTCCACCGGCAAAGAGGAATCCAGTTTTCCCACCACTGCCGCTGCATCGCTGGGACTGTATCCCAGCACAGCCAGCGCATTAACAGCTTCAGCGGCATGGGAAGAAGCCGACACCACACCGGCTGCTTCGATATTTTCCATGGAAAGGCCGCCCTCGGCGGAACCACCCATTTTCTTTACTTTATCTTTTAGCTCCAGCGCAATTCTTTGAGCCAACTTTGGCCCCACGCCGCTGGCACGGGTCAGCGCCTTGCTGTCGCCGGAAGCTACCGCCATGGCCACCCGCTCGGGGGTAAGCTCCGACAAGATGGCCAGCCCTACCTTGGGGCCTACACCACTAACACCTGTCAGCATTTTAAAGCAGTTTAATTCGCTCATGCTGTAAAATCCAAACAAATCCAGCGCATCCTCCCGGACATTGAGATGGGTATACAGTGCTACCGTTTCTCCCAGTTGGGGCAAATTCCGCTGGGTATTCAGCGTGGTCAGGCACTTAAACCCCACGCCGCCGCACTCCACTACCACAAATCCCATTTCAGAATGGATGAGCTTTCCTTTTACACTGTAGAACACAATGGTACCTCCCTGTTCTGTCACCCTCGCCGAAGCAGGCTTCTGCGCAAAGCGGAGCCAGCAGCCTGTCCATGACAAATGGCCATAGCCAGTGCATCGGCAGTATCGTCTGGCTTGGGGACTTCCTGTAAACACAATAAGCGGCGGGTCATTTCCATCACCTGAGGCTTTTTGGCTCCGCCATAACCGGTGACCGCCATTTTTACCTGCATAGGGGTATATTCAAACACTGGGACCCCGGCTTTTTTCGCTGCCAGCAGAATAACCCCTCGGGCTTCTGCCACGCCAATGGCCGTGGTCTTGTTATTACTGAAATAGAGCTTTTCCAGCGCCATAGATTCCGGCTTCCACTTTTCCAGCACAGAGGAAAGCGCGTCATAGATAATTTCCAGCCGCCGCTCAAAGGGTTCTCCCGCTTTCGTAACGATGGCGCCGTGCTCAAGCGAGCGGTAGCGGCTGTTTTGCGCCTGCACGACCCCATACCCCACAATGGCATATCCAGGGTCCAGACCCAGAATAATCACAAAACCGCTCCCTTCGTCATAAGAAATCCGATAATTCGTTTTATTATACCATACCCCGAAACGAATGAAAAGCAAAACCGATACAAATGGCACACTTCCGGCTTTTTCTTCTATTTATCAAAACTTTTTTGGACAAAATCAGAGGAAGTCACACACTTTCCAAAACCTATACACAGTGATATAAAACAAATAGAAAGGGCCCTTTCGGCAATTCCCGAAAAGGCCCTTTCTGCATCTGGTGTTTTATGATTTATCTTTGGACTTAAACAGAAGCGCCGCTAACAGGGCAAAAAACACCGCAGCTGCAACCCCTCCTGCACAAGCTGCCGCTCCCCCTGTAAATGCCCCAAGAAACCCCTGATTCATAACAGCTTCTTCTGCACCCTTAGCAAGTGTATATCCAAATCCGCTTAGTGGGGTCAAAGCACCTGCTCCCGCCCATTGTACCAGCGGTTCATATAGTCCCACGGCGGTTAAAATTACCCCAGCCGTTACATATCCTACCAGAATTCTTGCCGGGGTCAGTCTGGTTTTATCAATCAAAAGCTGGCCAATCAAACATAGTGCGCCGCCTACCAAAAAGGCTTTGAGATATTCCACTGCCATCATCCTTTTCCGTTTTTTACATCCTATTTATTTCCTGTTTTTTGCTGAAATATACCATCCCATATGATTTTATTGGATGACAATATAACTTCTGTCATAGTAGACAAACCCATATCCGATATCAATCCAGTTTCCAGGGTTCAGGCTGACAACTGTAAATTTATCCCCTTTATTCAGTGTACCAATAACCTTTCCAGACAAAGAGGGAGCTTCACGGACATTGACGTCCTCTCCCTCACAGAGGGCCGTTTTGAATGAGCTGCGCCCCTTGGCTTCCATTGCTTCATTTATCATCCAGCCTGTCAGGCTGTTTCGGCTCAACCGCACCTTTGACCATCCCCAGCCGTCGTCTGCTAACAGAATCAGGGAATCTCCCCGGTTAGCATATCCCAAAATCTTTCCGGCTGTATCCGCAGACTTTCGAATGGGCACACCGTTTAGAATACAGGTCCCCCGGTCATCCGGCACAGGCGGTTTAGGGATTCCCGGCAAAAAACCATTGAGGCCTTTTTTTCGGATAATAGCGGGATAGTCTTTATATGCAATGTCAATATCCGTATTTCCAACGATTCCTTCCACAACTCCGCAGTCAGTAATCTGCTGCATACCACAGTCATAGTCCGGGCCGCCGTTATAGTCCGCCAGCCATAAATCATAGGGCTTTAAACGCTCCATATCCAAACGGTTTCTGATAAAATCCAGGTTGGTATAATATCCGGCATACCAGCCCGCCTTTTCCACCTCTTCACAAAACGCCGCAATAATATCCGTTATCAGCTTTTTATCCGGCTTAATCCCAAACTTTTCGGCATATTCAATGCTGGCGTACTCATAGTCGCAGTATAGGGGATACGTTACCCGCCCTTTATAAGACTTCATTAGAGACAAAAACACCTGCGCCTCTGTCCGGGCTTCTTCTGCACTTCTGGCATAGGAAAACCAGTAGGCGCCCACATCCATTTTGGCCCGTAATGCTGCATCCATATGATTTCGAAACAGCTTGTCCTCCTGTTCCGCTGTATTGCCAAATCCAGCCCTCACTATGGCGAAACGCACACCATCCTGTTTTGCCTTGGCAAAATCCACCTGAGAATTAAAAGTGCTGATATCTACACCTTTATAACTAACACCCATTTAGATACCACTCCTTTTAACAATAAATCATATCCCCGTACTCACAGAATATGCATTCACAAAGAAAGTGTGAATTTGCGCCAAAAGCCAGGACAGAAAGCACGACAACCCAGAAAAAAACAAATTCTTTTCAGGAAAAGTGCTGGAAAACACAAAGCAATTTGTCCCACTGGGGAAAACATGGTATAATCAGGGGCAAGCACGCATTGTGCTGCTGTGAGTTTGATTTTTTGGAGGCTATGGAATAGATGATTACTGTATCTGATTTGGGTCTGAGCTTTAATGGCCAGAACCTGTTTTCCCATGTAAACCTGTTATTTCAGCCCGGCAACTGTTATGGCGTAATTGGCGCCAATGGAGCGGGAAAATCCACTTTTCTAAAAATTCTTTCTGGAGAACTGGAACCCACCAAGGGTGAAGTGGTGATTGACGCCCAAAGCCGCATGTCGGTTTTGAAGCAGGACCACTTTGCCTATGAAGAATTTACGGTTTTTGAAACCATTTTACAGGGCAACCCCCGTTTGTATCAGGTGCTCAAGGAAAAGGATGCTCTGTATGCAAAAGAGGATTTCTCCGAAGAGGACGGAAACCGTGCGGCAGAACTGGAAGCCGAATTTGCAGAGCTTAACGGCTGGGAAGCCGAAACAGAGGCCGGAAAGCTTTTACAGGGACTAGGCCTCGACAACGCGATGCTGTATAACCTGATGAGTACCCTCACGCAAAGTGAAAAGGTGAAGGTATTGCTGGCCCGGGCTTTGTTTGGTCAGCCGGATATTATCCTGTTGGACGAGCCCACCAACGGACTGGACATCCATTCCATCACCTGGCTGGAAGGCTTCCTGATGGATTATGAGGGCATTATTATTGTGGTATCCCACGACCGGTATTTCCTCAACAATGTGTGTACCCATATTGTGGATATCGATTATACCAAAATTAAAATGTATGTGGGCAACTACGACTTCTGGTATGAATCCAGCCAGCTCATTCAGCGCATGATGCGCGACCAAAACCGGAAAGCAGAAGAAAAAATTAAAGAACTGCAAAACTTTATTCAGCGTTTCTCTGCCAACAAATCCAAGTCCCGGCAGGCAACTTCCCGTAAAAAGCTTTTGGACAAAATTACTATTGAAGAAATGCCCGCTTCTTCCCGCCGGTATCCCTATGTGGGATTTACTATGGATAGGGAGCCGGGCAAGGAAATTTTGACCGTTGAGGGTCTGACCAAAACTGTGGATGGTGTGAAGGTACTGGATAATGTTTCCTTCCGGGTAAACAAGGGTGATAAAATTGCCTTTGTATCAGATAATGAGTTTGCCGTGCCCACTCTGTTCAAAATTTTGATGGAAGAAATGAAGCCCGACGCTGGTACTTTTAAATGGGGTGTTTCCACCAGCCAGTCCTATTTCCCCCAGGATAATTCCGAATATTTCAACGGCCATGAGGAATCCATTATCAAGTGGCTGGAACAATATTCCAAGGATACCACAGAAACCTATCTTCGCGGATTTTTGGGTAAGATGCTTTTCTCCGGTGAGGATGTATACAAGCCTGTCAATGTACTTTCCGGCGGTGAGAAGGTGCGCTGTATGCTGTCTCGGATGATGATGTTTGGAAGCAACGTGCTGCTATTGGACCAGCCCACCAACCACTTGGATTTGGAATCCATCACCGCAGTGAATAACGGCCTGATTGACTTTAAGGGGATTGTGCTATTTGCCACTCATGACCATGAATTTGCTCAGACTGTTGCCAACCGGATTATTGAAATCCTGCCGGAAGGCGGCGTATTTGACCGTATGACCACCTTTGATGAATATTTGGAAATGAGAGGCAAGGTGTAAGCAATGTCTATTGAAGCGGTTCGCCGTTATATGAGGGAGCGTGGACGGGAACAGGATGTGATGGAATTTCCCGTTTCCAGCGCTACTGTGGAACTGGCAGCACAAGCACTGAATACCCAGCCAGCCCGCATTGCCAAAACTCTCTCTTTCAAAACGCCAGAAGGTGGATGCCTTTTGCTGGTAGCTGCCGGGGACGGAAAAATTGACAATCGAAAATTCCGGGAGACCTTTGGTTTCAAGGCCAAAATGCTGGCTTTTGAAGAGGTGGAGCCCATGACCGGCCATGGGGTGGGTGGCGTGTGCCCCTTTGCCAACCCAGATGGGGTCGGGGTGTATCTCGATGAATCCCTGCGCCGGTTTGAAACGGTATTTCCGGCATGCGGCAGCGGTAATTCCGCTATTGAACTGGATTGTGCAGAGCTTGAAAATCTGTCGCAGGCCAAAGGATGGGTAGATGTTTGTAAAGGCTGGCAGCCAGATGAAACACTGTAATAAAGCGCCGAGGTCTATTTCAAAAGTCGTTTGATGGATATCGGTACGCACACGCATTGTTTTTATTTTTTAGCAGCGTTATAAGAGATTAAAATTCACAAAGATAAGGAATGTGATTCTAATGGGGATTTTGGATGTTGAAATTGTAAAAGGCTATATCCGGCTGACAGAGGATGCCGTGGCCAAAGGTTGGCACGAGCGCAACGGCGGCAACTTCTCCTATCGTATGAAACCGGAAGAGGTGGAGGAAACCCGCCCCTATTTTCGTACACCCGGAGAGTGGCTGGAAATTGGCACCAGCGTGCCGGGGCTTGTCGGGGAATATTTCATGGTTACCGGCAGCGGAAAGTTCCTGCGGAATGTTACCCTGGCTCCGCAGGATAACTTCGCGATTATTGAACTGGACGAGACCGGTACCAAGTACCGTATTGTTTGGGGGTTAGAAAAGGGCGGCCGTCCCACCAGCGAGCTGCCAAGCCATTTGATGAATCACGAGGTAAAAAAGCAGGTCACCGGCGGCAAGCACCGGGTCATCCTGCACTCCCACACCCCCAACGTCATCGCTCTGACCTTCGTACTGCCGCTGGAAGACGAGGTGTTCACCCGGGAGTTGTGGGAAATGGCTACCGAATGCCCGGTAGTATTCCCCGACGGTGTGGGCGTGGTGCCGTGGATGGTTCCCGGCGGGCGTGAGATTGCCGTTGCCACCAGCGAACTAATGAAAAAATATGATGTGGCCATCTGGGCTCATCATGGCATTTTCTGCTCCGGCGAGGACTTCGATTTGACCTTCGGTCTGATGGATACTGTAGAAAAATCTGCGGAAATTCTGGTGAAGGTACTCTCCATGGGCGGCAAACGTCAAACTATCACAACCGATAATTTCCGAGATTTGGCAAAAGATTTTTGCGTTACCCTGCCCGAGCGCTTTTTAAAGTGAAGATTGTAACAAAATAAGTCGAATTTGTTCTATTATTTTTCAAAACAATCTGCTACAATATAACCAGTTATCAAATCCTGCAACATGGTTTTCAGGTTATTTTTAATAAAGGAGTTGTTTTACAATGGCAAGAATCATTCTCAACGAGACTTCCTATTTCGGCAAGGGCGCCATCTCCAATGTGGCTACCGAGGTTCAGGCCCGTGGCCTGAAGAAGGTGCTGCTGGTCACCGATAAGGATTTGGTGAAGTTCAACGTTGCTACCAAAGTTATGAAGGTTATGGACGATGCTGGGATTCCCTATACTGTCTACGACGATATTAAGGCAAACCCCACTATCGAAAATGTCCAGACCGGCGTGGAAATCTGCAAAAAGGAAGGCGCAGACTGCATTGTGGCTGTTGGCGGCGGCAGTGTTATCGACACCAGTAAGGCAATTGGCATCATCATGACCAATCCCGAGTTTGCTGATGTCCGTTCTCTGGAAGGCGTGGCCGACACCAAAAAGCCCTGCCTGCCCATCATCGCCATCTCCACCACCTCCGGCACCGCTGCCGAGGTTACCATAAACTATGTAATTACCGACGTGGAAAAACGCCGCAAGTTTGTGTGCGTTGACCCCCACGATATTCCCGTTGTGGCCATCGTTGACCCTGAGATGTCCGCTTCCATGCCCAAGGGCCTGTGCGCTGCTACCGGTATGGACGCTCTGACCCATGCTATCGAAGGTTACATCACCAAGGGCGCTTGGGAGCTCACCGATATGCTGCACCTAAAGGCTATCGAGATGATTGCCCGCTCCCTGCGCAAGTCCGTTTCCGGCGATATCGACGGCCGCGAGGATATGGCCATCGCTCAGTACATCGCTGGCATGGGCTTCTCCAACGTAGGTTTGGGTATCGTTCACTCCATGGCACACCCCCTCAGTGCTCTGTATGACACTCCTCACGGCGTGGCTTGCGCTACCATCCTGCCCACCGTTCTGGAGTACAATGCCGAGTCCACTGGTGAGAAGTATCGCGAGATTGCCCGTGCCATGGGTGTTGAAGGCGTTGACAGCATGAGCCAGGAAGAATACCGCAAGGCCGCTGTCCAGGCTGTGCGTCAGCTGGGCATCGATGTGGGAATTCCCCAGAAGGTCAGCGAAGTTGGCGTAAAGGATGAAGACATCCGTTTCCTGGCCGAGTCCGCTATGGCCGATGCCTGCACTCCCGGCAACCCCAAAGACCCCACTCTGGAGGACGTTGAGGCTCTGTATCGCTCCATGATGTAATGTTCTGAGTTTACATTGCGCCGTCAGATTTTTCTGACGGCGCTTCTTATTGCCCATAAGCAGTTAGTTTTTTCTGTTTTTCGATATGTGAGAAATGAGCAAAAAACAGTAGAAAAAACTCTAATTGGTAAATTATACCTGAAATATCTTGTTGTATTTTACCGAAAAGTTTGTGAATAAAATCACAAAATTCAGGCAAAGCGCGCTTGCACAAATGTCGGCCACTGTGCTAAAATGGCTCTGTAAAAATTCTATATAGGAAAGAAAGAAAGGGCGAATAGGTATGTCTTACAACTTTTTGTTGGATTTGGCCCTCATCCTGCTGTGTACAAAGGTTCTCGGCCTGCTGACTCGGAGTTTTAAAATGCCCCAGGTCGTAGGTGCCCTTTTGGCAGGCGTTATTTTGGGCCCAGCTGTGTTGAATGTTCTCAGCGACAAAGATTTTATCACCAAAATTTCCGAAATCGGCGTTATTGTACTGATGTTTACCGCTGGTATGGAAACCGATATGAAGGAATTGAAAAAAACCGGTGCCGCATCCTTTATTATTGCTTTGTGCGGCGTGTTGGTTCCGCTGGGCGGTGGATTCCTGCTGGCTTATTTCTTTAATGGACCGGATTTGTCCCAGGGAGCTACTGCCAGCATTTTCCTGCAAAACATGTTTATTGGCGTTATCCTGACGGCGACTTCCGTAAGCATTACAGTAGAAACCCTGAAAGAAATGGGAAAGCTCAACACCCGTGCCGGTAACGCTATTTTGGGTGCCGCTATTATTGACGATATCCTGGGTATCATTGCCCTCACAGTTATCACCAGTATGGCTGACCCCAGTGTTCATATTGCAATCGTATTGCTAAAAATTGTTGCATTCTTTGTTTTTGCTGCAGTGGCTGGTTTCCTCTTTTTCCTCTTCTTCCGCAAACTGCAAAATCACTATCACAAAGATATGCGCCGTTTCGTAATTTTGGCCTTTGTATTCTGCCTGCTCTTAGCCTATTGTGCCGAAGAGTTCTTTGGTGTGGCAGATATTACTGGTGCCTTTATTGCCGGCTTGATTATCTCTAACACGCAGCGTGCACCTTATATTGCATCCCGTTTTGAAACCCTCTCCTACACGCTGATTTCCCCGGTGTTCTTCGCCAGCATTGGCCTGCAAATGACCATGCCGGAAATGACTCCGCACATTATCATCTTCTCCGTATTGTTGGTTGTTGTTGCAGTCCTTTCCAAAATTGTTGGTTGTGGATTGGGTGCTAAAATTTGCCGGTTCACCAATCGGGAATCTGTTCAGGTTGGCGTTGGCATGGTATCCCGTGGTGAGGTTGCCCTGATTGTTGCTACTAAGGGTGCCGCACTTGGTTTGATGTCCGACAGCTTTATGGGACCTATTATTTTGACTGTGGTATTTACCACTGTGATTGCTCCCATTCTGTTGAAGTTTGCATTTTCCAACAAACACTCTGATAACCATGGCGATGATTCTAAGATTGAAGAATCTGAGCTGGTCAAGGATTATAATATTGCTACTAACAGCCCGGCAGACGAAGTTCCTGCTGGAGCACGTTCCTAATCAGTTTATATGTTATAAATTCCCCTTTCTTTGTTTGGAAAGGGGAATTTTCTTTTTCTAGTTCCTCCTGTTTCCCGTAATTTCGCGAGCTTTCTTCGGTATGGTATACATAAACGTGAAATCTGCACTTGCCTCTATCCTGGCGGCACTCAAAGGCGGAATCCGTTATCTTTTGAGAAAGGTGTGAATCATATGGGAGTCCGGCTCCTTTTACGGGATGAAATTTTGACCGCCCGTATCATCGGAGAAATTGACCATCATACAGCTAGAATGGTCCGGGAAGAAATCGACAGTGCGGCACAAAAAGTCAAACCTTTGCGCCTATGTCTTGATTTTACAGAAGTCCCTTTTATGGACAGTTCTGGCGTCGGGTTGATTTTGGGGAGGTACCGATTGATGCAAATGTGGCATGGCCACATTACTTTGACTGGTCTATGCCCACAGGTGGAAAAGCTGGTAGAACTCTCTGGCCTGACCCGGCTGGTAACCATTGAAAGGGGGGATAATGATGAAAGCCATGAATGAAATGTCGGTTTCTTTTCTCAGTGTTTCAGCCAATGAGAGCTTTGCCCGGGCAGTTGTGGCGGCGTTCGCCTCCCAAATGGACCCTACCATTGACCAGCTGGCTGATTTGAAAACTGCTGTTTCCGAAGCGGTAACCAATGCAATTGTCCATGGTTATCGGGAGACATTGGGAATGGTGTACATAACGGCTAAGCTTTATGAAACAGGCAAAATTTCCGTAAAAATCCGCGACAAAGGTGTTGGCATCGAAGATGTCGAAAAGGCAATGGAGCCGCTGTTTACTACAGGCGGAGAAGAGAGGGCGGGCCTTGGGTTTGCAGTGATGCAGAGCTTTTGTGACAAAGTAACCGTGCGCTCAAAAGTAGGTAAGGGCACCGCCGTCACTCTGGAAAAAAATCTTTTGCGCAGGGCGAGAGGCCATGAATAGCCGCCAGGAATTTATTTCTGCCAACACTGGGTTAGTACATGCTTGCGCCAATCGCTTTCGCGGCAGGGGCATTGAATATGATGATTTGTTTCAGGCAGGCTGTATAGGGCTGATTAAAGCGGCTGACCGGTTTGACGAGAGCCGAGGCCTCAAATTTTCCACCTATGCTGTCCCGGTTATCCTTGGTGAAATCCGGGGGCTTTTCCGTGAAAGCAGTACGGTAAAAGTGGCCCGGGGGCTTCGGGAACTCTCCATAAAAGCCCGGAAAGAAAGCGATGCTTTTGCGGCTGTCCAAGGCCGCTGCCCCACTATTTATGAGTTGGCCAACATTTTAAAAGTAGAGCCTGAAGAGGCTGCTTTAGCGCTGGAAGCAGGACAACCTGCCCTTTCCCTAACCTGTGATGAGGAGCATGAAGAAAGTCAAAGAGAAATTCCTGTAGATGCACCAGAAGAAGCCGTATCCGAAAAGCTGGCATTGGAACAGATGCTGGAGAAACTGGAAGAAAAGGACAGGATGTTGATACAAGCCCGATATTACTCCCACAAAACGCAAACGGAAACTGCCCGGCAATTGGGGATGACACAGGTGCAGGTAAGCCGCCGTGAAAAGAAAATTTTACAATTTCTTCGTACTGCTTTGCTGTAATCTGCTAATATATCAAATCCTTTCTTGACAAACCCTTATGAAAAACGCTATAATATTTTTTGTACAGGCGCTGCGGGTTTGCCGCAACGCCTTCTTTTGTCAATACAGCGGTTTTCCATAGGGGCAGGCTGCTTGCCTGCAATTCGATTCATTTTAAGAAAGGAACGTTTCCCATGAGCCAAACCATTATTCCCGCAGATTATAATCCTTCCAAAGGGCTGACCCTGTTTCAGACCCAGCAGGCCATTGACAAGATTAAGGTAAATTTTATCCAAAATCTCGAAACAGCGCTAAATCTAACCCGCGTTTCGGCCCCACTGTTTGTTGATGCCTCCTCCGGCCTGAATGATGACCTGAACAATGTAGAGCGCCCGGTATCCTTTGACATCCGTGAAACCGGAACCTGCGCTCAGGTGGTACATTCCCTGGCAAAATGGAAGCGATATGCTTTATATCAATATGGATTCGAACCGGGTTTTGGCCTGATTACCGATATGAATGCAATTCGGCGGGATGAAGACATGGACAATCTCCACTCAATCTATGTAGACCAGTGGGATTGGGAAGCGATTATCCCCGAAGGAAAACGGAATGTTGAATATCTAAAAGAAACGGTCCGTAAAATTGTGGGGGCAATCTGCGCTACTGCCGATATGCTGCGGGAAGAATATCCCAGCTTACATGTACCGATTTTGGACAAAGAAATCTCCTTTATTACCACGCAGGAGCTGGAAGATTTATATCCCGGTAAGAGCCCGAAGGAAAGGGAAAATCTGTATGTACGGGAGCATAAAACCACCTTTTTGATGGAAATTGGTGATGTGCTTCATTCTGGTCATCGCCATGATGGACGTGCTCCGGATTATGATGACTGGCATTTAAACGGTGACCTTCTCTTTTGGAATGAGGTGCTGGATGCAGCTATGGAGGTTTCCAGTATGGGCATCCGGGTAGATGCCGCTGCCATGGATTCACAGTTGTCCAAGGCTGGCTGCGATGACCGCCGCCGTTATCATTTTCATCAAATGGTGCTGGATAATATTCTGCCGTTGACCATTGGCGGAGGTATTGGACAGTCCCGATTGTGCTTGCTGCTGTTGGGAAAAGCCCATATTGGAGAAGTACAGGTTTCTGTATGGGATGACGAAACCCGCGCCGCCTGTGCCGCTTCTGGTGTAAAGCTGCTATAATGCTTTCCTCATAAAGGAGGATTTGAGTTGGAGTTTCTTTTTAGCTTTTTGGGGGCACTATTTGAAAATATAATTGAAAGCAGAAAAGTTCGTTTGTGGATAAAACTGCTGTTGCTCTTCCTCCTTTTATCGCTACTTCTCTTTATACTTGGGCAAGCTATCTTCTGGAATATAACAGCCGGAGGCACTATTTTGTCTATCATTATTTTGAGCTTGCTTGCTGTGGGAATCTCCGGTTTGTTTGTTGCTGTTGCTATTAAGCTTGTCCATCGGAAACACTAAAAGAAATTCTATTCATATTAGAAAAATCCGCTGCAACGGGATAGTTTTCCGTTACAGCGGATTTTTTGTTATAGATGGAATTGCAAATGCATCAAACATGCAATCCACCTTTATAAAGAAGTGGCATTTTCATTCCCGGATGCCAAGCAATTCATTGCGTAACTATTTGTTGTCTTGAATTCTTGCACAAACTTCACATCGTCCTAATTCATCTACTTCCAGCTCGTCTAGTATTTTTGTCAATTCTTCATAAATGGCTTTGTTTTCTAAAGTATTACAAAAATCCTCTTGGTTTAGTGCTGGACTATATCCTTTGCGCCCACATATCACACAAGTACGAATATACTTTTGGGCAGAAGGATTCCATTTCTCAATATACAGCGAATGGTTACGCTTTCTATCTTTACTATGTGACATTTTTCACCTCATGCAGACAATGTTAGCTTTTGTAGATGTTGTTATTTTTCTCTGCAAGTTTTCCTGCTAGGAACAAAAAGAAAGCGGCACATGAATTTTCATCCATGTGCCGCTCGTGTACTCAACCCAGCTGGATTTGCTGCTTTGGGTAATTACTACCTGATAAGCCCTATCGCTAACCGGGGAGAATTTGTTAATTCACAAAGAATTAGGCGTTGTCAACAGCGTCCATGTGCTCAATCAGCATCAGGACCTTGTTGGAATAACCCCACTCGTTGTCATACCAGGAAATCAGCTTCACGAAGTGGTCGTTCAGCATGATACCAGCCTTCTCATCGAAGATGGAGGTGTGAGGATCGCCCAGGAAGTCGGAAGAAACAACCATGTCAGCGGTGTAGCCCAGGATGCCCTTCAGCTCGCCCTCGGAAGCCTCTTTGATAGCAGCGCAGATAGCCTCGTAGGTGGTGGGAGTCTCCAGAGTGACAGTCAGGTCAACAACGGAAACGTCCAGGGTGGGAACACGCATGGACATACCGGTCAGCTTGCCCTTCATCTCGGGGATAACCAGAGCGCAAGCCTTAGCAGCGCCAGTGGTGGAGGGGATGATGTTGCCAGCAGCAGCACGGCCACCTCTCCAGTCCTTCTTGGAAGGACCGTCAACGGTCTTCTGGGTACCGGTGGTGGAGTGAACAGTGGTCATCAGGCCTTCCTTGATGCCAAACTTCTCATGAACAACCTTTACCAGGGGAGCCAGGCAGTTGGTGGTGCAGGAAGCGTTGGAAACAACAGTCATGTCCTTGGTGTACTTGTCCAGGTTAACGCCGCACACGAAGGTGGGGGTCTCCTTGTCCTTTGCGGGAGCGGAGATAACAACCTTCTTAGCACCAGCCTGAATATGAGCGGAAGCCTTCTCGGTGGAGCAGAAAACACCAGTGGACTCAACAACATAAGTTGCGCCGCATGCGCCCCACGGAATATCAGCGGGGTTCTTCTCAGCATAGAACTTGATTTCCTTGCCGTTTACGATGATAGCGTCGTCGGTGTAGGAAATGTCGCCCTTGTACTGGCCATGAACGGTGTCATAGCGCAGCATGTATGCGCAGTAGTCGGGGGTCATGAAAGGATCGTTGATACCCACGAATTCGATGTTCGGATTGTCCAGACCAGCACGGAATACCAGGCGGCCGATGCGGCCAAAGCCATTGATGCCTACTTTAATAGCCATAGAACTAATACCTCCTGAAATTTTGGATTTAGAAAATCATCCTGCTTCTATTGTATAGCATTCTGGAGCAGATTACAAGAGTTTGATAGAAAATTAACGGGCTTTTTTTCCATAACTTTTGCGTTTCTTCCTGAATTCACCTGAAACAGTATACAAAAAAGCAGTTAAAATAGGCTACTAGGAACCTTTATGTGTAGTTTAGTCTTTTCCTTGGTCCTGCAAAATATCTGCGCTATTTTGAGAAGAATTTTTATGTGTATATTTTCCCATAGAAACTCCTGATAGATGATAAGGAATCCCTCTGTGTACGCACACTCTCATTCTGTTATCTCCCCGGCGCACTCCCCACATAACAGCCGTGGCGTAAAGCGACAACGTCAGCAGCACCAACAAAAGAGGCAATGAAAGGCTGCTGTCTTGAGGAAGCCCTGCAATCATGCAAATTAATGGCGGAACGCTGGAAGTAAACCCTAATAAAACAAACGGAGCGCCAAACTGAAAAAGCTTTTTGCGAGCTTTGATGCCTCCTGTACCGGAGAAATAACTGCTTTGGGCTAAAAGAAAAAGCGGAGCCAAGCAGAATGGCAAAATCGTATAGTAATTTTGTTGAACATCAGATTCAGCCGTATAAATCGTAAACAAAACCGCTAGATGCAAACAGCCCCATATTGGCGCAACAAGCCCTATTAGCGGGTAATCTTGCAGTAATGTTCCGCTCTTCCATAAAGATACGCCCCACGCGATTAAAGAAAGCCCTGCAAATAATCCTACCATTGATGAAAGTGTTACCATAAGCGGCTGGCTTTCGATAGCCGAAGATGTAGTGCTTTCATTTTGAATTAACTCAAATACCGTATATAATGATTCCCCTGCTACCGCAACACCAGCTATAATTCCAAAAATTCCTCCGGCCGGCTTTGCCTGAGGCCGATATATGGATGCATCCCAATGGCCACTGCGGCAAAAAATAAAAAGTATAATTGCTGCAAACAGAGAAATACCTATCAGTATCAGTCCCCATTGGCCGCCATCACGATACAGACCTTCTTCTCCTTCCAGCAACAGGCTCATCTGTAAAACTCTTCCAGTCACCAGGATTACAAGTGATATTCCTAGTATCCACCACATTCCTTTCCGTATCATCATAACACTGAACCTCCTTTATTTTTCTCGCCTTAAGCAGGGCATGCTTTTAATTGAAATGATTGTCATAATGATACCACGCCCCTTCTTCCAGTGCAAGCGTAAAGGGAGAGTTTCCCGCTTTTTCCCTGGTTTCTCCCTCCAAAATATCTCTTAATTTTGCAAAATACGGTTTCAATTCTGTCATCTTAATTGCATTGCTGCGTTGGGCATGCTACAATAGGATTGACATAATTATACATTTGTCATAACAAGCTGTTTATCGTATTTCCAGACAGCTATTATTTCTATCGTCTATATTCCTATTATTGTATGCCAGAAAGGAGTATCCTCCATTTGAAACGTTACCCCTTCTCTATATCTTCCCGCTGCAAATCACTTCTGCTTCGAAATATTTCCCTTCTGTTATGCCTCCTGCTGCTTTTGGGATGCTGTGCCTGCTCTGGAGAAAATCGTCCGGAGAATGCCGATAAGACTATTTCTTTCCATTTAGGAGAAGACCCATCTTCCCTCGACCCACAAATTACCGACTCTTTTGCTTCCCGTGTAGCTGTTGAGGCACTGTATGAAGGCCTAGTCCGTTTAGACGAAAATGGAGAAGTATATCCTGGTGCTGCCGAAAGCTGGGAAGTTAGCAATGATGGCCGTCAATATACGTTTCATCTTCGCGAAAATGCTCAATGGAGCAAGTCGATTGCCATAGAAGATGGGGAAGCCTCTGTATCTACTACTCCAGCTCCGTTGACAGCAAACGATTTTGTTTATGCTTGGAGACGCGCTGTTAACCCAACCACCAATTGTCCTGATGCTTCTTCCTTTTCCATCATTCAAAATGCTGCTGCTATTATCAGTGGGGATTTGTCGCCAGAAGAGCTGGGCGTTTCTGCTGTTGACGACCATACCCTGGTAGTGACACTGGAAAGTGCTACCGAGGATTTCCTTCGCCTAACTGCAACTGCCGCTTTTATGCCCTGTCAGGAAGATTTCTTTTTGTGGACTTCCGGGCGATATGGCTTAGAGGCAAAATATGTGTGCGGGAATGGTCCTTTTGTTTTCAGTAATTCCTATGCATGGGACCACGAAGAAGCTATGACTCTACGCCGTTCTTCCAGTTATCATGGAGAAAACGAACCCCTTCCTGCCTCCCTAAAGCTCTATGTAAATACACAAGCTGTTGATGTTTCCAATCCTGTTGCAGCAGTAGCAGACAAAACGGTAGACCTTGCTTCTCTTCCTTCCTCTTTGCTGGACAGTGCTAAAGAAGAAGAACTTCAAATTTATACCCTTTCGATGGATGCAGTATGGGGCTTGGGATTTAATACGCAGGACTCTTTAATGGAAAATGCTAATATTCGAAAGCTTTTTGTGCAAACACTTTCCCGTGAAAATCTACTGGAAAATCTTCCTGCCAATGCAACGGCAGCAAATGATATTATCCCCTCCACTTTCCTTTGGAATGGTAAAAGCTATCGGGAGCAAGCCGGCTCTAATTTCTATTTAAAACAGGACAACTCCATTGTAGACACATTGCCGTCTCTCCTAAACCAGTTAAAATTGGATGAGATGCCTTCTATCACCGTTTTAGGAGTTACTGGTTTACAGGAAATGCTCAATGAGATGCTCATTACTTGGAATGGCCGTATGGGAAATTATTTTAATTTGGAAACAATGGATGAAAATGAATTAAATGAACGTATCGCATCGGGAGATTTTCAAGCAGCAGTATATGCCCTTCGTCCAGATGGAAATACTCCTATTGACATCCTTTCTCTGTTTTCCAGCGACAGCACCCCTACTTTATTGCAATCCTCTGAATATGACCTTCTTTTAAAGGCTGCTGATGCTGGAGACTCCCTTTCTGCTCTGGTTGAAGCAGAAACTTGGCTAAATCAACAGGCAATCTTTTATCCATTGTACTATACTGACCGTTATTATGTCGCTGACCCTACCCTCACCGGTGTTGTCATTCATTCGGCAGATATGGGAATTGATTTTATTCAGGCTGGAAAGCTGAATTAACCCGGAAGGAGTATTCTTTTGCTGATACGCACTTATTTACCCGAAGACTTACCTCAAATTTTAACTCTATTTTATGAAACAGTCCATACTGTTTGCATAAACGATTACTCATCTGAACAGTTGGATGCTTGGGCACCAAAGGAACTTGATATCAGCCAATGGCAATATACTCTTTCAAACCACTATACACTGGTTGCAGAGGAGAACGGCAAAATTCTTGGCTTTGCTGATTTACAGGAACCGGATTATTTAGACCATTTATATGTCCATAAAGACGCTCAACATCGGGGGATTGCCCGAACACTGGTGGAATCTTTGGAAAAACGAGCCCGCAGTGTGGGAGCACAGCAGCTTTCTGTCCATGTCTCAGTGACAGCAAAAGGCTTTTTTCTGCATCAGGGATATCGAGTGGTTCATGAACAGTTCCCAATCAGGCACGGAATAACCTTGACAAATTATCTTATGATTCGGGAGTTGTAATTCTCCTCCTTGATAAAAAATCCCCTTGACAGGAGGTTATATGTATGAAATGCCCTCAATGCCATACGGAATTTGAGGGGGACTATTGCCCTGAATGTGGTTTTAGAAATAAAACCAATTTTTTTACAAATATAAAAGAAAAACTCTTTAAAAAAGAAATTGTTTTTTTGTCAATTGCTGCTATAACGCTAGTGTTGTGCCTCTTTTTCTTTCCTTTTTATCAATCGTCACCCATTGAAAATAATACCGCCATACAAGAAGCTTCTCATCAAAAAAGTTATAACCACATTACTGCTTCTTCGCAACTTCGTGCTGCAATGAAAGATAGAGTATCTGCTTCACAGAAAAAAGATACTGCTTCTTTTGCGGAAGCATCTCTAATTTCTCCTGAAGACTATACTGAATTGGTTCATAATCCTGATTCTTTCCAGGAGATGTCTATCAATTGTTCCGCACAAATCCTTTATGACCCACAGTATACTGATGAAGGAGTTTATTTTGTATTCCGCTCTGCTTCTCCAAAAGAAAACACCCCTATGCTCTATGGGATTGCTTTCTGGGCAGGGGAAGAAGACATCCGTCTCTCTGCTCGTTCTTTTGTTACTCTATGCGGCACAGTAATTGGAGAGCATTCCTATACAGACAGCTATGGTTATGAAGATGTCTGTCCAGCTATCTACCTCACTTCTTTGGAGCAATCCAGCTATGCTGAAATCTATGCACCGGCTTTCAAAATTTTTGAATTTGAAAATCATAAGGTTTCTTTACAAAGGCATAATCATAAATCACAACAAAAACCGAGCCAACCTA
>DYBQ01000160.1:0-3701 GCA_019418545.1 Clostridiales bacterium
CTTCGCGGGGCAGCAAAGTGAAAATTTTTATCTTCCTCCTCGCGAACAGTTAGCGCCGCGACAGATAGTTTCCCTTTCCGCAAAGCTCATCCGCGTATCGCCTGCGAGAACGTCCCCGCCGCCGCGCCTAAAAGCTGCTTCCGCCGCCTCCGTGGCTGGTGCCGCTGCTGGAGGTGTGGGTGCTTCCGCCGCCTCCGCCACCGCCGCTGTTTCCGCTGGAAATGGTGCGGGACGTGACATGCTTGTGCAGGAAAATATCCTCCCGCCCAACCAGCTGGGTGTCGCTGTTTTTCATAAGCTCATATTGGTCGGCTTTGTGGCCATGGGTATATTGATGCCACACAATGGCCACTGCAATTGCACCGCCCACTGCGCCAATGACGAGGCATACCAGCACCGCCCCCAAAATGTTGGGGTTTACTTCGCTTTCCACTTCGTCCAAAAACACCTGGGCGCCTTGTGCATATTCTCCATCTCCCAAACAGGAAGCCACCCTGTCGGTGATTTCCTGGATTTCGTCATCGCTGAAAATTTGAATGGCGCGCCCTGTGGTGGACATATATGCCATCCGGTTGTCCATATCAATCAGCAGCAGTACGCCGGAGTGGTCTTCTCCAACGCCAAAGCCGTTATAATCATAAAAATCATCGGCATAGTCCCTCGAGCTTTTGCCCTCGGCGTCGTTAATGGTCACAATCACAATGTCAAGGTTCGTGCTTTCCCGGCGCTCGGTAACACTTTTTTCCAGCTCTCCTTTTTCTGTCGGGGTGAACAAATCCGCCATATCATACACCCGCTGGGAAGATACCCCTTCGGCAAACACCCCCGCACAGGACAAAAGCACACACAAAATCATGGCAGCGCACAGGCTGACGGCTGTTTTCTTTTTCACAGGAAAATCCCTCCAATCAACCCGGCGATAATCGCCACCGCCGCCGTTACCCCGGCAAACAAAATCCCAAGCCTTGCCTTGCTCACGGGCAGCCGCCCGCACACCTTGCCGGTTTGGCCGTTTACCGCATAGTAATAGGTTTCCCCGTTGTATTGATAGGTCATAACCCACGCAGGCAGCAGCATATATTCCCATTTTTCCTTTTCGATATGTACGCTTTGCTCCTCCACCTGCACGTGGTCATAGCCCCGGATGGTCGATTGCAGACAGGTCCGGGTGTATTCTTTAATTTTTTCCTCGGCCCGGGGCCGGACGTCCTTTTTCTCGGTCATGCGGCGTTCGGCCTGGAAACCGGAAAGATAGGCCATGGAAAAGTCCACCGCTTTGGTGTAGTCGAAGGGATAGACCCCCTGGGTTAAATCGATGTCCTCCCGGTTTATGGCCGTAAAGGTGATGTTGTCCAAGTCCACGTCGCCTTCCCGCATTACCCGGTAAAAGCTGGTTTCGGTATATTCCGTGTTGCCGGTGCGCCAGGTGCGAATTTTTTCTGCCCGGCCCCGCAGATATCCATGGGTCACGCAGTCCAGCTTCCAATAGGGATAGTATACCCCGTTCATTTTTTCAAGGCGCGCCTGCTGGGAAAATCCGGGCTTTAAAAACCATTTTTTCTTTTTCCAGCCGTCAAAGGCCTGGGCAGCCCTTTCCTTATCAAGCACGAAGGGAATTACTTTGTCGGGCTTGAGGGAATTTGACAGCCGGGGCGAGAGTACCACCGGGTTGTGGCAATAGTAACAAAAGGTGGCGGCAGTGGAAGCTTCCGCAATCACCTGTGCGCCGCAGCTGGGGCAGGTGTATTCCACCACATTGTCATAAAAATCATCGGACTGCTGCGGCTGTGGCTCCGTTTGGGAGGCAGGGTCTTCGGTTTCTTCCTGCGGCTCCTGCCCCAGTTCTTCCCGGGTAAAATAGCTGTCGCAATATTCACAGTGGAATTTTTGCGTATCCGGGTCAAACAGAAGCTCGCCGCCGCAGTTTTTACATTTTAACGATACGACAGACATGATACGTTCCCCTTTTATGGCAGACAGGCTGCCCCTTATTTGAAATCTTCTTCATTCACCGGGTCGCCGCATTCGGGGCAGAACTTCATCCCGGCGGCATTGTCGGTTTCGAACCCGCACTTATTGCAGTGGAATTTCCCCGAAGCCGGGCGTGGCTTGCCGCAGTTCATGCAGAACTTGCCGGTGTTTTTGGTGCCGCACTCGGCACACACCCACTCACCGGGGGCTTCGGGCTTTTTGCCGCCGCACTGGGGGCAGAATTTGGCCGCTTCGGGATTTTTTGCCCCGCAGGAGCACACCCATCCGGCAGCTTCCTGCTGCTGCTGCGCCATTTGCTGCTGGCGGGCGGCCTGCTGCTGTGCCATTTGCTGCTGGTTTGCCTGGGAGAAAGCCCCGGCCATACCGCCGCCTGCGTTCATGCCCATACCGATGCCCATAAACCCGGCAGCCGCGCCGTTTGCGTTGGAGCCGGCAGCCTCAAAGCCCCGGGCCATGGCGCCCTGGACATAGCCTTCCCGCACGGCGGCGTCGCTGAGCATGGCGCCCTGGTTGCGCATGTTGATGAGCTTTTTGGATTCCTCGTCATAGGAGATGCTGGCAAGGCCCACCGACTGGACTTCCATGCCGCGGTTTTTCTTCCAGTCCTCGTCGAGGATGTCGGCCATATAGCGGCTGAGCTCCCGGCTTTTGGAGGCCACAAAGGAAATGCGGATGCCGTCGGCGGACATTTGGTTGATGGCAGACTGGAGGGCGTCGAGGAATTCGGCCATATACTGCTCGTTAATGTCCTTAATGTCCACGATTTCCTTGTTGCGCGGCACAGCCTCATAATAGAAGCGCAAAGGGTCGGTAATGCGGATGGAATAGGTACCGTGAGCCCGCAGGAACAGCTCGGCGTTATACATGTTGTCAAAATAGTTGATGGGGTTGCGGGTGCCGAACTTAATGCCCTTAATTTCCTGCAAATTGATGTAATACACCTTTTGAGCGGTGGGGGTTGCGCCGCCAAACTTGACGCGCTCGAAGAAATCCCGGACGGAATCGCCCAGGGAGCCGCTGAACAGGGACGGGGCCGAAGAGTTATTCACCTGATAATAGCCTTCCTCGGCGGTATAGTCCACGATTTTGCCCCCGTCAATGAGCATCATAAACTGGTTGGGATAGACATGGATAACGGAGCCGTCGGAAATCACGTTTTGGCTTCCCTTGCGGTTGCCGTTTCGCTTGTCGTCCCGGCGGACAGACACGCCGCAGGTCATAACGGTGTTGTCCCCCATGTCAAAGGGCTCTATGGTTTCCAGCCACTGGTCGGCCAAAGTGCCGCCCAAGGCGTTAAACGCGGTTTTAATAATTCCCATTGTGGTAAAATCCTCCTTATTGTGGAAGTAGTTTTATCTATCATACCATATTTATGGGGAAGGGCACAACTATTTTCTTCGGAAAACGGTAATTCATACCTTCCCCCTTGTCAAAAAGGGAAATCTTTTTGCGGAAAGTTTTTCGGGGTATTTTGAAAAAAAGGCTTGCTTTTTGGTTTCAAATCTGCTAGAATACCAATGTTGCATTTTAGAACGTTCCACATGAAGGAGGTGCAGACATGGCAAAGTGTGATATTTGCGGCAAGGACGTCGCTTTCGGCATTAAGGTTTCCCACTCCCATCGTCGTTCTAACAGAACCTGGAAACCCAACATCCGCCGCGTAAAAGCAGTTGTGAATGGTACTCCCAAGCGTATTTACGCCTGCACCC
>DYBQ01000160.1:3711-4055 GCA_019418545.1 Clostridiales bacterium
TGCACCCGCTGCTTGCGTTCCGGGAAAGTCACCCGCGCAATCTGATTGGAGTTACGAAAGGGGCCTTATGGGCCCCTTTTTTCCTGCCCTTTTCGCCAAGCTTCAAAATGCAAAAATGCCCCAGCCACCTGGCTGCGGGCATTTTTTTGTTTATGGGCAAAAGCCGGGCTTTTTTATACGGCTCCACAAACATTGCACAAGGCTGATTATAGAACAGCTTTCGCAAAAGCCACCAGTTCCCATTTGGCCGCCCAGCCGGCCTTGAACTCGAAGAGTTCACCAGACGGCTTGGACATAACTGCGGGGGTCAAGGGGGCTTGCCCCTTGCGAATCTTTGGTTACTT
>DYBQ01000161.1:0-1732 GCA_019418545.1 Clostridiales bacterium
CGTCCGCAGGCCGCGGCGACATTATCCAATTCGGACATCCGGCCAATCATACTGATGACTTTAATTTTCATGACAGCCAATAGAATTCACCCCTTTCACGGAAAATTGAGAATGGTCAAAAGGCTGGCTATTTCATCGCTGGGAATCTGATATCGAATCCCTTCAATAATATTGGTAATGTCGTGAAGTTCAATGTGCATCAAAAATATATAGGAAAGCATTACCACAGAAGGGTGCGTGGAAAATCGGATTTTCCGACTGCCGACAGCGTATTGCACCTGTGTGGAAAGAAGGTCACTCGAAGGGTTTAGCAGGCGAACTTTTTTTCCAAAGGAAGTTTTCTCCAGCACTTTCCGCATTTCTTCCGGTGTATCGGATTCCAGCAACGCATCGATATGGCGGGGCTGAAAGGTACCGAAGGGCAGCAAGCTGCTGCGGATAAAGTCGGGACCGGAGTGATAGTTGAATTTCAGCCGCAGAATTGCGGTGTAATTTTCAATATCAGCATACACATTAAAGAGCTCCTCCAGTTGGCTGCGGGTTTCCCCATGGGTTTTTTCGCGAATGATAGAGAAGCACAGGGTATACAAATATCGGTACAGGCTGTTTTCAATTCCAAAATAATCCAGAGGCTGGCCCGGTATAGGGCGAAAACGCTCCAGGATTTTTTGATAAGGGGTGTGGGATAGTGCCAGCAGAAGGTCATCAAAATTTTTAATTCTTCCCAAGGCTAACAAATCGATATGGGTATGCTTATTCAAAAAAGCAGGCATAGCGTAGAGATATTCTTCCGGGGAACCGGCCATTAAATGCATCACACTGTGCATAATCTGCTCGATTTCTGCTTTTTGCAAAACATACTGGGCGAAGTGCTCTCCTACAGAAATTTCATATCGGCATAGGGAAGCGCTGTCTTCAAAAATTTTTTGCCGGAGCAGGATTTCCAATTGTCCGCGGTGGATATCAGACTCATTGATGCCAGACAGAATCTGATGGTAAGCAGTATGGTTTTTTAAATAGGCAGCAAGCTCGTTTACAGAATGGCAGGCAAGCATCTCCTTATAATTTTGAGCGGTTAACCTGCGGCCATACATGGCCCGGGCTTTTGCCAAAACCACATTGGAAGAAAAACTGGAAAGCACTGCCATCACGCTCCAATCACACGTGATACCAGCTCCCGTACCCATTGGTCAGAGTTTTTCCGGTAAGATTCATCCAGTTGTCGGGAAAGCGCTTCATATTTTTCTTCAGTATGCTGCCATTGCTTTTCGGCAGAAGCGCGTTCCTGCGGCTCGTTCAGGGCAATCCGCCTTCGGGCTCGCTCCAGATAACTGGCACGGATATCTTCCCGTTTTTTTGCGATGTCCTTTTCGGTCTGGACTTTTTCAAGCTGAGCGGCATCCGTAATTTCACGGGCCTTCCTATCCATGTCAACAATTTGCTTTACCATGTTTTGCATGATGGAAGCCTCCTTCCTGAATGAAACCGAACAAAACATTGATTCTGTAACCCGTTTTATATAAACTGGATAACAGGAATCAAATTCCGTTCGTTATCCATTATTATAGGCCTCAATTTTTCAGACTTCAAGAGATAAACAGGGTAAGAGCTTCTAAAAAAAACGATTCAAATTATGCAAATATCACAAAATAGTAGCATGACTTCACATTCAGAAAAGAAATCCCTATATTGACAAAGAATGTGTCAAAAAGAATGGAAAAGACAGCAGAAA
>DYBQ01000161.1:1742-4027 GCA_019418545.1 Clostridiales bacterium
CAGGAAAGAGTGATGTTTTAGCGAAAAAAATAGTTGCTATCTGGGAAAAAGTATGATATCATAATAAGGCATTTGGATACCGTTGGTCCTGATTCGGCTTGTGCCGAAGGCTGCCAATGGGGTTTAATGCCCGGGAAATTCCCGCGACATTGAAGCGGACAGTCCTCTGTATGGTATAAAATCCATTCATGAATGTCTGAAAAGTAACAGGAGGATTTACAAATGGATGCACTGAAATTGATTGCAGCGGATTCTGTCAAAGAAAGCCTGCCTTCCTTCGAAATTGGCGATACCGTTCGGGTAAGCGTTAACATTCGTGAAGGCGACAGAGAGAGAATCCAGATGTTCGAAGGCACTGTGATTGCCCGCAAAGGCAGCGGTGTGGCAGAAACCTTTACAGTTCGCCGCGTTTCCTATGGCGTTGGTGTGGAGAGAGTTTTCCCTGTCCATTCCCCGAATGTAAAGGATGTTGCTGTTGTCCGCAGAGGCCGCGTTCGCAGAGCAAAACTGTATTATCTGCGTGACCGCGTTGGTAAGGCCGCCAAGGTTAAGGAGCAGCTCAGATAATTCATTTCGAACAGAAAGGGACAAGGAAATTGTCCCTTTTTTGCTTTATAAAAAGAAATGTCACTGGGAAAGCTGTACAGCAGGTGCTGTGAGATTCCAGGAAGGAGCGGTTATCATATGGCAAATTTTAATTATGGCAAATATAAAACAGGATACGACCGCTATTCATCCTCCAGGCAGTCTCAAGGGGTTTTGAGCTGTTATGAGTGGGTAGAAGAAATCCTGGCAGCCGTTGTGGTTGTGGTGCTGGTTTTCACCTTTTTGTTCCGGGTGGTAACAGTAAGCGGAACTTCCATGTATCCCAACTATCACGATGGCGACCGTCTGGTGGTAACCAACACGTTTGGCCAACCCTTGGAGCAAGGGGACGTGGTTGTGGTAGTAAATGTATTGGATGAACCGATTATTAAACGAGTCATTGCTACTGAAGGTCAGGAAGTTGATATTGATTTTAACACAGGTACGGTGTATATTGATGGCCAGGCACTGGATGAAACTCAGTTTGGTCTGGAAAACGGTATTACAATAGAAACCGGCGCGCCTTTGGAGCGCACCTCATTCCCGGCCACTGTTCCAGAAGGGCATATTTTTGTGTTGGGAGATAACCGCCTGGTATCCGAAGACAGCCGTTATACAGCAGTTGGAATGGTAGATGTGCGGAATGTGCTGGGAAAAGCGGAATTCAGGCTGTTTCCCTTTGACAGATTTGGGACAGTAGAATAAAGCATGGTTTGCCCTACAACTCTTTCGAAAGGAAAACATTCATGAGCGAAGCACAAAATATACAGTGGTTTCCGGGGCACATGACCCGGACAAAACGCCAGATTGAAAAAAGCCTGAAAATGGTGGATATTGTGGCGGAGATTCTGGATGCCCGCATACCGGTAAGCAGCCGCAACCCGATTTTGGGAAAACTGATTGGGAATAAACCCCGGTTGATTTTGATGAATAAAAGCGACATGGCAGACAGTGCTGCAACTGCCCGCTGGATTGCCTATTATAAGGAAAAGGGAATTAAGGCCATTGCCCTCGACTGCCGCAGCGGCAAAGGCGTTAACAATTTTATGCCTGCCATTCGGGAAGTTTTGCAGGAACAAATTGCCCGCTGGGAAGCCAAAGGCATGACAGGCCGTCCAATCCGCGTGATGGTGGTGGGCATCCCCAATGTGGGAAAATCCTCACTGATTAACAAAATGTGCCGCGGCGGAAACGCTGGTAAGGCAGATGTACAGGACCGTCCCGGCGTTACCCGGCAAAACCGGTGGTTTACCATTGGAAAAGGGTTTGAACTGCTGGACACTCCCGGTGTGCTGTGGCCCAAGTTCGACGACCCGATTGTGGGGGAACGGCTGGCTTTTACCGGTGCGGTTAAGGACGATGTGGTAGACGTGGAGGGACTGGCTTCCCGGCTGTTGGAAGTGCTGCGCGACACCTACCCACAGGCCATGGCAGCACGTTATAAGCTGGAAGGGATAGACCTTTCTCAGATGCAGGGATATGAGCTGCTGGAATTAGTGGGCAAAAAGCGCGGTTTTTTGATTTCCGGCGGAGAAATCAACACGGAGCGCGCCGCTATTACAGTACTGGACGAGTTCCGCAGCGGTAAGCTGGGCAAAATCACACTGGAGCAGCCGTAAAAACAACTGACGGATTATGGACAAAATTGGGGCAAAACCGCAAAGGTTTTGCCCTTTGCTTTATGGAGGATATGATTATGG
>DYBQ01000162.1 GCA_019418545.1 Clostridiales bacterium
GGGATTTCTTTTGCAGCTGCCCGCCAGGCTGCAGTTTCTTCTTTGGCTGGCGAAAAATATGCTTCGCTGCTGGACGGCGCCAACAATATTTTAGCAATCGAATATTGTAAGGCAATTTCTCAGCTTCACAGCCCTATCATTCCCCACACCATTTCCAGAATCGGCCATGCCCATGACAGCGACGCCCCCATCTATGAGGGGGATTTTCCCTCTGCCTCCCAGCTTCGCGCCATGCTGAGACAGAATCAGGACATTGCCGGATTTTTACCGGAAAAAGCGGCAAAAATTCTTTTGGAGCAGCAGGCACTGGGGCTGTGCCCGTCAGATTTTGAGCGTTTGGAAATGGCCGTGATTGCCCGGCTGCGCTGTATGGAAAAAGCGGACTTTGCCAGCTTACCGGATATTAGTGAAGGACTGGAAAACCGGATGTATCAAGCCTGCCAAACCGCCCTGAATCTGGAGGAGCTTTATGACGGCATAAAATCCAAGCGCTATAGCCATGCCCGAATTCGCCGTTTGGTCGTTTCGGCCTTTTTACAGATTCCTGCTTCCCTTCCCAAAGCTCCTCCCTACTTCCGAATTCTTGCCATGAATGAAACAGGGCGTCAAGTCCTGCATACAGCTTCCAAAACCAGCCGGATACCCATTCTTTCCCGGCCCCGGGATTTTTGGAATGCAGGAGAAGAAATCCGGCAGCTGTTTGCTTTGGAGCAGAAAGCCACCGATTTGTTTGCCCTTACCCTTTCTTCCCCACCAGCCTGTGGATGGGAATGCCGTCATAAAATTTCCAAATGTTAATATTTGTTCACAAAATCCGCTTGATTTTCACAGCTTTTGGGCATATCATACTACCAATGGATTATTTTTACATCTTTCATAGAAGGGACTCCGATATTTATGGAAATAAAAGAAATCCAGTATGGGAATTATGGGAAGTGCGTTTCCCTCTCCAATGGTGTTTTACAGGCCATTGTGACCATTGATTTTGGCCCTCGCATCATTTCTTTTTCCCGTTGTGATACACCCAATCCCACGAATATTTTTTTTGAAGATACTGAAAGAAAATATACAGCGAAAGGCAAATCTTTTGACCAGTTGTATGGGGAAGGAAGCTGCTATTATGCCTATGGCGGGCACCGGCTGTGGCTGAGCCCGGAAGATTATTGCCGGACGTATTTTCCCGACAACCGCCCTGTGGTATACTCGATTTCGGAAGAAGGCGTCACTTTTACCTCTCCCCAGGAAACCAGGGCTGTACAGGTTAGTTTTACATTGTCTATGGGCGACAACAATCACGATATGATGGTCATCCATACGGGAACCAACGTCTCCAAGGACATGCAGACCATTTCCCTGTGGCCTGTCACGATGCTTCGTCCCGGCGGTTTTGCTTTGGCTCCTCAAAATCCCCAAAAGGATGGAAATCTCCTGCTTCCCAACCGTCAGCTTTCTTTATGGCCATATACCGACTTACACGACCCCAGGCTTAAAATTGGGAACCGATTCCTTTCCATTTTGCAAAAACACGATTCGTCCCCAAATTCCAAGCTAAAAGTTGGAATTGATTGCCACAGCGGATGGTGCCTATATCAAAGCGAAAACCTGGTTTTTCAAAAGCGCTTTCTTCACAATGTCAACGCGGCATATCCCGATGGCGGCGTATCCTTTGAATGCTATGTAACCGGTGATTATCTGGAGCTGGAAACCCTCAGTCCCTTATACCGTATCGCACCGGGAGACAGTGTGCGCCATGTGGAAAATTTCTCTCTTCTTTGCCTGCCCGACGATGCTGCCAAACCTGATTTGGACGATGCAGATTCCATACAGCAATGGGTGGATTCTCTGCCCGAATAACTCAAATAACTCAATATGTTTTGTGTATAAAAAACTTCCTGCTTTCGGCAAAACCGATAAGCAGGAAGTTTTTGTTTGTAAAAAGTTAGGAAGAGGTTTTTTCTTCCTCTGCCGGCTTCTCCATCAAAAGCCGGTAGAAAGTATTGGACAGGCTGAAGGCTTTTTGCAGGCTCTCTACCTCCTTCAGCGCTTTTTCGCGGCTCTTGTGAGGGATGTTTGCCTTTTCTGCCCGGAGCATGATGTTTTTCGGGGTGTCTACAGGATTGACGATTTCCATAACCTGTACCCGATAGCCGCTATAGGCCAGCAGGTTTGCCCGAATGGCATCGGTATAAAGGGCCGCCGCCCGCTCCTGCAAAAGGCCATAGCGAGTGAGAAGGGAGAACTCCTCAGACTGCATCTGGCTGTTCAATTCATGCTGGCAGCAAGGCATGGAGAAAATCATCCGTGCGCCCCACTGGACAGCATGATACAGCACGAAGTCCGTGGCAATGTCGCAGGCGTGAAGGGATACGATGACATCCGGGATAAAGTCTGGCTGATAGGTTCGGATATCCTGACAGAGAAACTCCATTCCGTCATATCCATATCGAGCCGCTGTTTTGCGGCAGTTTTCCATCACGTCTGCCTTTAAATCAATTCCCACCACATGTGCGGAAATTTTTTTCACTTCCGTAAGATAATAATACAGCAGGAACGTCAAATACCCTTTTCCACAGCCAAAATCAATTACATGCAGTTTTGTACAGGCCGTTTTGGAAACTAGGTCGTCTACTGCCTCAATAAATCGGTTGATTTGGCGGAATTTGTCCTGCATGGAAGCGACTACCTTTCCCTCTTTGGTAAACACTCCCATGTCAATAAGCGGAGGGATGGCTTGCCCTTCCCGAAGGATATAATGCTTTTCCCTGTTGTGAGTTTCCCGCACTTTTACGGCTGCCTGCAGCTTTTTGCGGGTGAGGAAAGCCTCTCCTTTTTTGGTAATGGAAATCATCCATTCCTGCTCTGCCGTAAAGCCGTTAATTTGCCGGTATTCCTCCGGCACCCGGGCCGACAGATACTCTAAAAGCCCATCATGAGGAAAATTGTCATGAAACATTTGCTTGCCCACCTGCCGCTCTGCCTGATAGCCGGCAGGATACCGGTGGATATCGATTTTCCGGCAGGGCTGGCTTTTCATTTTGGGCTTACTCAAAATGATTCGCAGTGGGGCTTTCGTAATGAATTCCTGTAAAATTTCCTGTAATTGGCTCATGATTTCCTCCGTTTATCTTCCATGTTATCTTTTTAAATCACCAGTAACATCCGTAACACAGGCACAGTGGATTTCGGACGCGCCTGCCATTTTTAATGCCCAAACACAAGCTGATAATGTTGCACCGGTTGTTACAATATCATCTATTAACAAAATCCTTTTTCCCGTGACGCGGGACGGATTGGACTCATAAACGCCCATCACATTTGTGGCCCGTTCCCGGGCATCCAGCGTATGCTGTATCCGGTTTTCCCGATATTTCGTAACCAGCTTCCGACAGGGACGTCCCAATTTTTTGGCTGCCTGACGGGCTATCAGCTCGGATTGGTCATACCCTCTCTCTTTCCTCCGAATGGCAGACATTGGGACCCAGCAGACAACATCCACTGTTTGCCAGCGAGGCGGCAATACCAGCACCAGCCGCTGTGCCAATAGCCTGGCATTTTTCTTTTTGCCTCTAAACTTTAAATCCAGAACCATTCTTTTCGGCAAACCTTCATAAACAAAAGGCGAAACACAAAACACAGTTTCATCAGGGGAAGAAAGCTCACCTATCTGACGGAAAACAGCTTTGGGAAGGCTCTGCTCTTCACACTGAGAACAAAGCCTTCTGCCCCCTGCCGTTACCTGTCCACAGATGGCACACCGGGCTGGAAAAACCGCAGAAATCAGCTTTTCCCGCCATGATACACCTGTACGCATTGATTGTTAACTCCTTCATCCTGTGGTATGATTGCTTTCTTCTTCCAAAAGGAAATGCAGCAGGCCGGAATATCGTCTGGTTTTTTTGTCGTTGGCCACCATAGAACGCACTGTGCGCTCTTCTCCTACCAAAATCAGC
>DYBQ01000163.1:0-3588 GCA_019418545.1 Clostridiales bacterium
TCCGGCAGGCCCTTTGTGATGACATTTTCGATAATTGGGCCGAACCGGTTCCATTCTAACAGATGAAAGGCGGCGGTAATCCGGGCCGCCGTCATGTTTAAAGTTTGATTGCAGGTTTCTTCCACCTGCTTTTTCTGCTCATCTTTAAGCATATGCCCTTGTGAAAGCCCCAGCGCTCCGATAAACGGATTAAAACTGCCTTTTTTCAAATCCTCGGATAAATCGTCGGCGGCGTCCATCAAATATACCCACCGTCCTAAAAAATATCCAAGCTCTTCCAGAATCATGCTCCGCTCCCTGTTTTCGCCGGCCCTTTGCCGCAAAATCCCGGCCAAAAGGGAGGCTGTTGGGTGGGCACAGGCATCCAGGGAAGCAGGCGTTTCCTTTTCTGCCTGCTGCTGGGCGCGCAAATAGGTTTCCACTGCATCGCTAAGCTGAGGATAGGCTTTTTCGGCTTTTTTGCGGGAGCGCCTTCCCAGCAGGCGCAAAAACACGGACCGGAGCTTTTTCCCAAAGCCACCATCAATCCAATCGTCCCGCAGCTTGGCGTCTGTGAGCAGGACAGACACCGCCCCGGCATATCCCAGCACTTCGTCATATCCCTGGCAAAAAATACATGCCTTCATGGGATTGACGACACACCGCCCTTTTGAAAAAGCGGCGTCTTCCTCTGACAGGCCCATGAGTACCATTGACAGAAAGGTGCAGTCATAACTCAGCGTCAGCCGGGAAATCCGTCCATAGACGATTCCCATCCGTTTGCAAAGCCCGCAATAAATCCCCCGGTATTGTTCATACTGGCGAACCAGGAGCTCCGCTTTATAGGGACGAATATAACCAAACACCCAATTCACCTCTGCCAATATTTACGTCTGGATTCCTGTTCAGGTAACATTATTGTACTATAGCCTTGCGGGATATGGCATGAATAGTTTGTAAACTTTTATCGCGTACAGTCAAATATCGCCATTTTTCTCCATGAAAATCCCTTTTGACACACAAAGCCCTGCCTTTCTTTTTAAGAAAGACAGGGCCAACCGGTATTTTATTCTGTTTCATATGAATGGAACGGGGATTTCCAATGAGTAATTTTCTTTTTCAAAACAGGCGGCGTATACTTTCCTGTCTTTAAAAACTTTTGATATCCATTCTTTTTCAGTTCTCCGCGGATTGTGGCCGGGTGAATCCCTTCCCGCAGCAGCACATCCACACAATGCATAATCGCCGAAGGGATTAGGCAGCTGTCAATCCTGTCCAGCAGCTGTGTATCCTGCCCGTGCTCACACCAGGCAATGTCCCGCACCCGCAAAGCCGATTCAACCTCCTGAAACACTTCCCGGGCAGTAACATCCTGAAAAGAGCGGGTTACTTCATATTCCGAAGAGCGCACCATCAGCACTGGCGACTGCACCACCTTTTGGGCGCGCATTAAGCAGCAAAGCAAAAACTCCCTGGTATATCCGCACCGGCATTCGCTGGGGAACCACAGCTGATTTTGAAGCAAAAACTGCCGCCGGATGAGCACTGCCGCAATGTCCAGCGGGAGCTTTTCTTCCAGATAGTCCTGAATATATTCGTTTCCCGGACGGGTTTTGACCACCCGGCTCATGCTCTGCCGCTCGGCCAGGCGGGAATCGCTTTCGCTCACGCTTCCGAACACCACGTCGGCGTCGGTATGGTCTGCTGTGGAAACATATCCTTCCAAAATGTCTTGATATAATCTTCGGGCAAACAGGAACGATATGTACTTCCCCCTCGCCCGCTGGATACCGGAATTCAGGGCGTCAGCCGGCGTTCCTGCGCCGTTTTGGATGACATAGCCGCTGACATTGGCTTCATGCAGCAGGTTCAGGGCATTTACCACCGTTGCGTCCCGGGAATCCATATCCACCACAATCAATTCGGCCGAAAGGTTTCCCATTTGACGCTGCACATGGGACAGAATTCCCGAAAGCTCATCCTGCAAATTCCTTACAGGAAAAATAATCGACAAATCCACTGCCTGCACCACCATTCAAAGGGATTATACTAAGTATAGCACAAATTCCCCAAAATAGGCAGCCAATTTTACTGAATTTATTCTTACATTTTTGTTAGATTTCCACCTTTGTGCCGCCTGCGCTGCGAATCGAAAGCACATGGCAGCTCCCCTCGCCAAACACCTTTTCCATGCTTTCCCGATAGTCTTCCAGCATGTCCATGGGGACAAAAGCCTGAATCGTACCGGCAAAGCCGCCGCCGTGGACGCGCCACGCGCCTTTTCCTGCAAGGAGCTTTTCGGAAACCGCCAAAGCCAGCGACAGCCCCTGCTCGGAGGGATTGTGGCAGGCAAACACATTTTGAAGCCTTGTGGCAGAAGAGCGTCCCGAAGCAATAATCATCTCTTTAAACGCTTCAAAATCTCCCGCTTTCAGCGCCTTTGCTTCCTCCTGTGCCAAACGGTTGTCGCTGAAGAAATGCATGGCACGCAAAACGGCCCGGTCCCCGGCTTTTTCCCGAAGCTCCTTGAGCCGCTCCCAAAACTCCCCTTCATCGGCCTCCCGCAGAACCTTTGCCCCCAGCAGGCCCGCCACTTCCTTCATCTCCTTGGGGATTGCGGCATAATCGCCGGTCAAATCCGCATGGTTTCCGCCGGTGTCCACAATGCAAAGGGCATACCCCTCCCGGGCAAGGTTAAAGTCCACCTTTTCGAGCACCGGGTTTTTGGGGTCACGAAAATCAATGGCCGTAAAGCCGCCCACGCTGCTGGCCGTTTGGTCCATCAGCCCGGAGGGCTTGCCAAAATATACGTTTTCGGCATATTGGGCAATTTGAGCAGCCGTTACCGCGTCAATTTTCCCGTCGTTAAACAGGTGGCTGATGATAGTTACCACCACCACCTCAAAGGCTGCCGAGCTGGACAGCCCCGAGCCCTTTAATACCTGGGTGGCCGTGTAGGCGTTAAAGCCCTCGACCCGATATCCCAGCTCCCGGCAGCGGGCGCACACGCCGCGGATGAGGGAAGCCGATTTTTCGGCCTCTTCTGCCTGCACCGAAAGGTCAGCAAGCCCGATTTCGTCCAACTTTTCATATTCGGCGGATTTGAGCCGCACCACGTTTTCCCCGTTGGGGGCTGCGGCGGCCACAATGTCCAAATCCACCGCGGCGGCCAGCACACAGCCGTGATTGTGGTCTGTGTGGTTCCCGCCTACCTCGGTGCGCCCCGGCGCGCTGAAAAAGGAAAGGGGCGCTTTCCCATAATATTCTTCATAGCCGGCTGCAATCATTTCATACCGGGCCTTTTGCATTTCCAAATCCTTTTGATACAGCTCTGTAAATTTCACAATCATGCGGATAACCTCCCGTATCTCCCGCCCTTACCGGCGGTTTCCTTCTTTTCTCATTATAGCAGGGACCATGCAAAAGAGACAGGGAGAATTGGTGCATAAACATGAAGAAATTGACCATTTGTCTGTTTTTTTAAACAAACAGCCGTCAGGGAAGATGCATATGCTTGTCGGCTTCGTCCCAGGGCACAAAAAAGCCCGCCCCATGGGAGCAGAAAATGGAGCCGGCCGGGTTTTCCGTGTCCCGCTGGGCATCATAGCC
>DYBQ01000163.1:3598-3950 GCA_019418545.1 Clostridiales bacterium
GCATCCACAACCTCCTCCTGATTCCGGCAGGGCTCATAGCCGTCAAACCACAAAGAGATGCTCCCTCTTCCCCGGGTGTAGCTCGTCAGCTCCCGGGGATAGTCCATCATCGAATCCACCGGCGCCCGGCCGCAGATAACCGAAAGGTCCCCTTCTGTCAAAGGCGCTTCGGCGCTGCCGCCCATGCGCTGGATATCCGACAAAAACCGCCCCACCGTTTCTACCGGCAGCGACACCCGCAGCCCATACCACGGCTCGAGCAGGATGCTTTGCGCCTTCATCAGCCCCTGCCGGATTGCCCGGTATACGGCTTCCCGGAAGTCGCCGCCTTCTGTATGTTTTTCGTGAGAGC
>DYBQ01000164.1:0-1596 GCA_019418545.1 Clostridiales bacterium
GATATTGAAAAAAATTTTGGACGCTTTTGCCTGCGGGCAAAGTTTGAAACAAACGGGGACGTTACCGGGCTGCTGGGCGCTTCCGGCTGCGGAAAAAGCATGACCCTTCGGTGCATTGCCGGCATTGAAAAGCCGGACAGGGGCTGCATCATTCTGGACGGCGAAACCCTTTTTGACAGCCAAAAAAGAATCAGCCTCCCGCCCCAAAAAAGGAAGGTGGGCTACCTGTTCCAGAATTATGCCCTCTTCCCCAACATGACCGTGCGGCAGAATTTGCTGGCCGGGCTGTATTGGGAAAAAAATCGGGCAAACCGGGAAAAGGCTTTGGAAGAAGCGGCTGCCCTTTTGCATTTGGAAGGGCTTTTGCAGCACCGGCCGGCCCAGCTTTCCGGCGGGCAGGCACAGCGGGCGGCGCTGGGAAGGATTTTGCTTTCGAAGCCCCGGTTTTTGCTGCTGGATGAGCCATTTTCCGCATTGGACAGCCATTTGCGGGACCAGCTGCAATTGGACATGCTGGCGCTGCTGCAAAAAATGCAGCTTCCTTCCCTTTTGGTAACCCACAGCCGGGACGAAGCCTATCATATGTGTACCTCCCTTTTGCTGATGCATGACGGGAAAATCGTCCGCAGCGGCAAAACCAAAGAAGTTTTTGCCGACCCGAAAAGCAGCTATGCCGCCCATTTGACAGGCTGCAAAAATTTGGCCGCCGCCGAAAAGGTGGACAGCCACACGGTTTGGGTGAAGGACTGGGGCGTTGCGCTTTCCTGTGCGGATGCGGTGGAGGAAGGGCTGACCGGCATTGGGATTCGTGCCCATTATTTCCACCCGAACGCCCGCCAAAACCGGCTGCCGGTTCTTCCTGTAAATCAGGTGGAGGAGCCCTTTGAATGGATTTTGCAGTTCCGTTTCCCTTCTCAAAAAGAAGGGACTCCCTCGGTTTGGTGGCGGATTCCCAAAGAGAAAAAACCGGCCGTGTTCCCGGCAGAGCTGGGGGTTGCGCCGGAAAATGTCCTGCTGTTTTATGACGGCAGGGAATGAATCAACCTATCTTTTCAGGCGCTGGCGGGTGCTTCCCTTCCGGCGCCTTTTTTTGCCTTTTGCCCTATCTGTTTTTTAAAACCGGTTGTGATGATTTGTTCATAAACAGGTTACATTTCAGAAACTTACAAGCTTTATACTAAAAATAGAGAAGCATGGATGCTGCCCGGTTTTCTAAAAAATTTATATCATGATTTTGGGGGACATTATGAAAAAGCTTTTGACAGTTTGTGCCTGCGCCGCTCTCCTGCTGTCTGGGTGTCAGACACAACCCGGCAATCAAACCTCCAGCGTTTGTGAGAATGCTGTGATTTCTATGGATTCCAATGTCTATCAATGCGATTTTATCGATTTGTATGAACAGGCGCGCCAGTTTGCGGGCGTGGAGGGCACGGACAATCTAATGCTGTATGGCGTGGATTTAAACGATGATATCAATATGATTTTTACGCCCGACGGCGAAATCCGGCATATGGAAATCGGGTTCAAATCCAGAAAATTTGATGAGGACGGGAATCTTGACTCCCGGTTTTATAAAATTTCAAACGGCCTCACAAA
>DYBQ01000164.1:1606-3807 GCA_019418545.1 Clostridiales bacterium
CTTGGAAGAAGAGGCTTCCTTATCTATAAAAGCCGAGCCGGTTGACGGCCCGTCTGCCAACCTTCCCCTTTCGGATGAAGCGTTTTCGGACTTTTGGAAGGCAGCCCAATTTTTAAGTGCCGTTGATTTGCAGGAAATTATAGAAGAGTATCACGTGGGCAGCCCTACGGCCTATTATTTAAAATCCGGGCCAATCAACACGGTTCGGGGCAGTGAACTTAATGACACGGATAAAAATGTGATTTGCCTGGATTGTACGCAGCCGGAGAATGTCCGGCAGATAGACAGGATTTTTTGCTCCGAGGATTCTGTTGTCCCCAGTACTTTTGAGGGCTATTCTTCCTGCTTTGCCATTTTCCCCTATTATGAATCCGGCCTGACAACACAAAAAATGTGTGAGGATTATTACAGCGATTATGAGCTTGATAATGTGATTTTGCTTTTTGCCGAATAATTGGACGGCCTTTTCTCTATTGCAATTTATTTAAAAACAGGTTATATTCAGGAAATTTTCAGACGGTATCATATAATTGTAAAAAGTGAAACTGATTGGCTCTGAAAGGAGGAAGCCGTTTTGAAAAAAATTGTGATTGTGACTGGCGCCAATGGCCATTTGGGCAGTACCCTTCTGCGTTTGCTGCGGGACTGTGATGTACAAGTCCGAGGGCTTGTCCTCCCTGGGCAGGAGATGAAAGAATATGAAAACACCCGCTGCTATTATGGTGACGTGCGGGATATCGAATCAATGCGGCCTATGTTTGCCGGCAGCGGGGATGCCGAAGTGCTGGTAATCCACACGGCCGGGATTGTGGATATTTCGGAAAACGTGTCCCCCCTGCTCTATGATGTGAATGTGGGCGGAACCCGGAACCTGATTGCCCTGTGCCGGGAATATGCGGTACGGCGGCTGGTCTATGTCAGCTCGGTACATGCCATTCCCGAAAGCGACAAAACTGCCGTGCTCACAGAAGTGCGGCACTTTTCCCCGGACGAGGTGGTGGGCGGTTATGCCAAAACCAAGGCCGAAGCGACCCAGCTGGTGCTGGACGCCGCCAAGGCGGGGCTGGATGCCGTGGTCGTCCATCCTTCGGGCATTTTGGGGCCCTTTGACTCTTCGGGGAATCACCTGGTACAAATGGTAAGCGATTATATCCGGGGAAAGCTGCCGGCCTGCGTGACCGGCGGATATGACTTTGTGGATGTGCGGGACGTTGCCCGAGGCTGTTTGCTGGCAGCCGAAAAAGGCCGCAAGGGAGAGTGCTATATCCTTTCCAACCGCCACTATGAGCTGCGGGACATCCTCTTCATGCTGCGGGGCATTACCGGCGGGAAAAAGCTGCCGGTGCTGCCCATGTGGATGGCCAAAAGCGCCGTGCCCCTCATCCAGTGGCAGGCCAAACGAAAAAAACAGCGCCCCCTGTTTACCCGCTATTCCCTGTATACCCTGCGCAGCAACGACCGGTTTTCCAATGATAAGGCAACCGCCGAGCTGGGATATCGGCCAAGGGATTTGCGCCAAACCCTGCGGGACACGGTTTTTTGGCTGAAAGGCCCCACGCCCCGCCGGGCCGGATAACGGATACCTTCCCTTGCAAAACGCTGGGGGAACGTGTATAATCAAAAAAGCCCATGTGCCCCGCAGAGCCTTTTGAAAAGGGCTGCGGGGCTTTTTTAATGTTTGTATATTGGAGGGAATCCCATTGTATTTTTCTGGAAACCAGCTTCTTTTATATGCCGTTACCGACCGGGGATGGCTAAAGCCCGGCGAAACCCTGGCACAGCAGGTGGAAAGCGCCCTGAAAGGCGGCGTGACCATGGTGCAGCTGCGGGAGAAAGACCTTCCCCGGGAGCAGTTTTTGCAGCAGGCCCGGGAGCTTCTTCCCCTGTGCCGCCGGTTCGGCGTGCCGCTGATTATTAACGACGACGTGCAGCTGGCGCTGGAAGTCGGAGCCGACGGCGTACATATTGGGCAGGAGGATATGGCCTATGAAAAAGCCCGGCAGCTGCTGGGGGCAGACAAAATTATCGGCGTGAGCGCCCACAACCCCCAGGAAGCTTTGCGGGCACAAAAAGCCGGAGCCGACTATCTGGGCTGCGGGGCGGTATTCGGCTCTTCCACCAAGGAGGGCGTGCAGACGCTGACCCCTGCCGGCCTGAAAGCCATTTGCGAAGCCGTTGAGATTCCCGTGGTGGCCATTGGC
>DYBQ01000165.1:0-3450 GCA_019418545.1 Clostridiales bacterium
CACATAGCCCATCGCTCTGCAAAACGCCAGGTCTGCGCCGTCAAAAGTATGTACCTGGGCTCCGCGCCGCCACAGAGAAATAGAATATGCCACAAACTCTTTATAAAAACGGAAATCGCGCACCTGGGTATTTGTCCAGCTGAGATAGCAGTATTGCGTTAGCCGCAGGCATTTTTGACGCAGGCAGTCAAAGCCTTCTTCGTTTTTCACAAACCACGGGTACTGCAAATTCTTCTCATACATGACATCTTCATATATATCGGCAAAAGTCATGGAAAGGGCAGCACGGTATTCCACACCGCTCCAATATTTGGCGGCCTCTGCATCCAGCTTGCTTTCATCGCCATAAAACGGCCGGGACTTGTTGCTTTTAAAGGGATTTCGCAGCGGGGTTTTTATCATATAATAGTCCCCATTTTCAAGCTCCAGCTCCTCCTCATCCCGAACAGGCTTTCGCTGCCCCTTTTTGCCGCGGCAGGCAAGCAGCTGGCACAGGTTTTCCATGCTTTGGACAAAGGTGTCGTTTTGAATGGTAATCCCGTGATAATAGCGCAGCTTTGCCAGGGTTTCCGGCATCACCTCCGGCCACACAAAATCCCGTGTGAGCACCGGGACAATATTTTTCCCATAATACATGGCCCATTCAATTTCCTGCCGGACCCAGTCGTTTTCATCCCCACACCTGTCCAGCGCATGGGCGGACAGAACCACCACCACATCCGTTATCTGCTCAATCACCGACTTGATTTGCCGGTTGAACATGCCCGAATGCATGTCGTCAACATCAAAAAACACCTCATAGCCGCGGGCTTTCAAGTCATCGCTCAAAAGCTTCCCCAAAAACTCGCCGCCCGAACGCCGGTAACTGATAAAAATCTGATATTTTCCCATCATGCTGCCCCTTTGCTGCAATTTGTTTTTTAATCAGGATTCCCTACCATCATATCCAGAATTTCACAGTCTGTCAAACGCATTCCCCGGTTGGCCAGCCGCCCCACGTTTGCAATGGTTTTTTCGACTCCCTTTGTCACAATTCCGTCCCCGGCATAAAACTGGAGCCCCTGGCGGTACAGCCGGTATCCGAAAATCCCGTTGTTCACAGCCGCTGCAATCTTGGCCGCACAGGAAGGCTTTGCCCCATCGCACACCATGCCCGAAAGCACCGCCAGCGCGTTGACGATGGTGTGGGAAATTTCTTCATATCCGCCGCCGTCCAAAAAAGCAATGCCGCAGGCTGCCCCCACTCCGGCACTGGTGGCGCCGCAAAAGGCCGAAAGCCGTCCGATTCCCGTTTTTTGGTGGATGGTAATCAAATTGGAAACCAGCAGCGCCCGATACAGCTCTTCCTCCGAGGCCCCTGTTTCCTTCGCATAGACAATTACCGGCATGGAAGCTGTTAGCCCCTGGTTGCCGCTGCCCGAAACAATGGCTACCGGCAGTTCACACCCGCTCATTCTGGCATCACTTCCCGCCGCCGCTGCTGCTGCCGCCCGGACAAACACATCTGCATTTTCGGCTTTCATCATGGTCCTGCCCACCTGGGCGCCCCAGGGATGGCGCAGCCCTTCTTGAGAAATGGCCGTATTACAGCGGATTTGCCGCTCGATGAGCTCCCGCACATCCTCTAAATCGGCGCTTTGGGCAAAATCCAGAATATCCTGTACATTCATTTGAGAGCGGTCGGTCTGGGAGCTTCCTTCCAGCCCTTGGGCGCAGCGGACTTTGGGGGCTTTGTGCCCCTTGCCGTTGTGCTCCGCCACGGTTAGATTGGTGTGATATTCCTGGATGACGGTGCGGGATGTTTCCGTGGGGGTTTTTAAACGGATTTCTATGTAAAAAATCCCGGCCTCGGGCTCTGCGGGGATTACCCGGAAGCAGCACTGCTGCAATAGCTTTTGTATGGCCGGCTTTTGCTTTTCGCTGACATGGGAGAGCACCTGCAGCCCGGCTTTTTCATCCCCCACAGAAATCCCGGCGGCAGCGGCCGTTTCCAGCCCTTTCAGGCCGCCGGTGTTGGGGACAATCACACTCTTTACATTTTTGATAATATTCCCGCTGATATGCATTTCGCATTCTGTGAGAGCGGCATCATTTTCCAGCAGGCTTCTGGCCACGGCTGCCGCATAGGCCACGGCGATGGGCTCGGTACAGCCCATGGCCAAAAGCATTTCTTCCCGGAGGATAGACAGATACATTTCATAGCATTTTTCTGTTTTTTTCATAAAAAGCCCTTCTTTTCCCAATTCCTGTTATATACGAAACTTGTATTTTCAGTATATCATACCTATGGGAAAAGCTCAACGCCTGCCGTTTTTGCAGCAGCACAAATCCTCATACTTTTAAACGCCGCTGGTTTTTTAAAATGGAAAGCAGTCAGGAATAAAGAAGCAAATGGTTTTTCTCTGCAAAGCCCTCCAAACGCTGCCGCAGCGCCGGCAGCCTCGAAAGGAATTTTGAAGGGTCGGCTTCTTCCCAATATTCCCGCAGGGTTTTTTGTTCGTCAAACTCTTTGGCTTCCAGCACCGGCAGCCCAAAATATTCCGTCAGCTCCCGGGTGCGGGAATCCGACACCACAAACAGCGCCCGCAAGCCGTTCTGCATAGCGATTATATTGCCGTGAAACCGCATCCCCATAGAAAAATCATAGTTTTGCAAAAAGGCGTCCCACTGTTCCGTTTGGAAAAACAGCTTTTTTTCCTTCTGAAGCCACGGCACAAAGCGGGAACAGTTTTCGTTTTTCAGCTCCGTTACCGGCTGGCAGGTTTGCTCGATAAAGGGAAGGTTTTTTTCACAAAAATATTCCAGCAGCTTCATTTCCCACCCGCGGCACCGCCCCCAAAAGGTTTTAAAATTGCACACGGTTTTGGGCTCCCCTTCTTTTTCGGAAAACCGGTATTCTTTTTGATAGAACACCGAAGGGCAGCCAATTACCTCTATATTGCGGATTCCCCTGTCCGAAAGTATTTGGGCGGTATAATTCCCCCGCACCCCCAGAACACACCTTTCTTCCAGCCTTTTGAGCAGCCGCACCGTGTCGGGGCGCATTTGGAAGCCTGCGTCATAGCTGTTGCACTGAAGCCCAACGGAAATGGGAATGAGCGGCCTGTCCCCAATGGCGTCTAAAATCTTTTCCGTGTTGGGATACACCTGGTTTTGCGGTATCCAAATCAAGTCAGTGGTCAAAAAGGCGTCATACCCAGAGAGCTTTTCTTCATTGGCCAAAAGCCCCCAGGCAGGCCGCAAAAAGTCCGGGCGGAAGAGCTTTTGGATGCTGCGGAAAAACGCCAAGTTCCCGGTGTTGGCCCCTACCCGTGCAAAACAGGTTTCCTCAGTCTGCCCGGCAGTATCAAGGGCCTCTGAAAAAATCGCTGTCTTCTGATATTTTTTCATTTTATCTTCCCGTCCTTTCTTGCTTGCCCGAAAAATATTTTTTCACTCTTTCCCAAAACA
>DYBQ01000165.1:3460-3800 GCA_019418545.1 Clostridiales bacterium
CCGCCTGTCGGCCACCAGCCAAAAAAGCCCCTTGGACAAAATGCTCTTTTGATTGATGCCCATTTTCATATAGAACCACTGGCACAAATTTTCATCCCGCTGCCTCTCCTCTTCCGTTTTGGGCGCTTTTTGATATACCACTTTTTCCACACTGGGAAGATGGTTCTTATCGGCAGTCCGATAAAAGGGGAGCAGCTTGTGATAATGGATGTCGTTTTTCCACTGCTCGCTCAAAAGGAAGGAATCCCCTGCCCATATATCGTCTTCAAACACACAGCAGTCAAAAAGCCGGGCGTCCACATCGGTGAGGGTGTGCAGGAAATACTCATAAGGATAGGAC
>DYBQ01000166.1 GCA_019418545.1 Clostridiales bacterium
GGGCGGCGTTTTCTTTTACATGGCCCCGCCTTTGTACTTGCGGCTGTGCAGCTTTTGCAGGCGGTGGGCTCTGTCTACGGCCTGTCCGTCCAGCTGATACTCAACTGCGCGGCGATAGTACGCTTTAACTCTGGTGCAAATCGGCTGCATCCGGCAGTTGTGCTTCTGCATGGTTCGGCAATACCGGCAGGGAGCGGGAATTTGTTCTGAATATCCCATTATTCCACCCACAACCTTTGAGGCAGTCTTGATACAATCGCGTCAAACTGTTCTGCGTTTCTGCCGGTCAGGTCCTCATACAGTCGATTGATTTCTTCGTCTTTCCGGGCAAAAATCGCGGAACGCTCGTTGAGCTCCTGTACAATCGATGTGAGGCAGTCATGAGCTGCTTTAATGTCGAAAAACATCACCAGTACGCTCATCACGCTGCGGAATATGCGTATCAACTCTGATTTTGTCAGCCGCATCAAGCGTGTTTTTGCTTCCTCCACAGCTAAATCCTCAAAGTACGGGTTCGCCATAGCAAAATAATCGGTTTCTACTGCGTCATAGCCTAGTACCATTTCCTGATATCCCAACAACGCAACGGTCATATCGTCCCAGTTTTCGGCTACGTCGTATTCTTCCAGAGCATCCAGGAGGGAAAAGGCAGCGGCAGACAGCTCGTCAAACTGCTCTTTATATTCCTGATAGTACCCTTCATCTCCGCCATCGTATCCGAAACAATCCCCATTTTCGGAGATTTCATAGAGAAAATCGGTAATGCTTGTGTAATCAAGGCGCTGCAGCATTGATTTTTTCCAAAGAGGAGCCTCTGATGGTTTCATGAATCCCCCTCCTGCCCATAGTTCCAAGTCTTAATGGCTTTTGTCCTGGTCTCCATGCTGGATGATTCTGCGCCGCAGTGAGGGCAGTACACATAGTACCGGCGGCGAAAATACCCGTTTATGTTCGAAAAGGTTTCTTTCAGCTCCGGCTGGTGCCCACCACAGCTGCACGGGGTGATTTTGGGGAGGCTCATCACAACTCCCCCTTCACAATCCGCTGCCGGAGCTGCGTCAACTTGTCAATCAACGCACCTAAGCTGTTCTCAAAATACGGGCCGTACTCCCAATCCGGGGCGATAATCTGGAAATGCACCGTTTTCTTCGGAAGGATTCTTCCGGTATTAAATACCGTTGCCGAAAGCCGGTATCCGTCCGGCAGCTGGCACATGGTAACCTTCATACCATTTAGCTGCGGCACATCCGCCACAAGTGTCCAGCTTTCCCAATCACGATAAAACGCTTCCCGCTGCATTTTGTTTTTCAGCGCCAAGATTTCTTCTTTGGTTATCTTTCTGATTTCCATCTCACGCCCTCCTATTCAGCCCACGGGCAATATCGTCCCGGTTGGCTTCAATTCGCCGCTCCCACGCCCGGCGGGCAAGGTGTTCTTTGATTATGTCCCAGACGATGGAAGCTGCCAGCCCTATCAGAGCCAGCTCCATCACAGCCAGCAGGCTTGCCATTATCAGATTTTGCATGTTTTTTCTCCTTTCAGATTTTCCCCGGATTTACGGGGGCTTTCTTTTTGCGTCCGCGCGGGACGGATACTTTTTTTCTGCTGTGAGCCGGGCCGGTATGCTCCATATCATACTTTTTGATGCCAGCCACAGTTACCAAGCGTTTTCCTTTGGCTGGGTTGACGGTTTCTCCGAAAAGCCCGGCGCGCATCCATGTGGACGCAGTTTTTATAGAACAGTGGTATCGTTCAGCAATATCTTCTGCGCTGTACAGCCGCTCCGGTGCCGTCAGCTTATCCACAGCCTGCTGTACCATATCAGCAATGGCCTGTTCAAGGTCAGTCATAGGTTCACTTCCTTTCAGACATTCTGAAAACGGTTCAGACATTGCACGTTATTGCAAAAACGCTCTGTTCCAATTACTTTCAGCGGCTTCCCACAGTATGCACAATACTTCGGATTTACAGGCGCTGCCTCATGGCTCAAAACATCGGCCTTTGTCCGGCCGGTGCGTAAGCGGTTCATCAGGCACACATAAGAGTCGGGCTCACACGCTTCAATACAGTAGTTTTTTGCACCACAGTTTCGACACATAGAATAATCCACAATTATCCCCCCTTACAAATAATATTTTGCAACGTGGCCATAGCGACTTCGTGGTAGCATCGATGCTTGGTATTTCCAATTGATAACCCGAACTATTGTGTCCGATGGAATATCATCAACCGGGACAGCTACAAGCCTTCTCTTTTCCGCTTCGGCAGCAAAAAGAGCCGCAATTTTGTGATGGTTATTCTCATAGTGATAACTATCAACATAGATTCGAGGGTAAAAGTCCTCTAAATCTTCCAGCTGGAGTTCATCGTACCGGGAATACCCATCAGCTTCCAGCCATTGATAGCCATTAAGATAAGCTTTCAGCTCCCAATCGGCAACTTCTGTCAAATAGACGCGATAATCCATTTCACTTGTTCCTCCTTTCCCCGCCATGCGGCGGTTATTATGCCGGCTTCGGCTCGGGTTGATTGGCAGAGTGCTTTTTTATGCTGCTCATCATCCTAGCCATCTGAATCGCGCCGGAAATATAGGCCAACTGCTGGGTGTCCAGTTCCTTGAGCGCATCTGCCATCTGCTGCATATCCTCCACTTTCGCGGGATCAACACGGCAGAGGGGATAGTACTCTTTCTTTTTCCTTGCCATAGCTTTATGCCTCCTTTCCGCAAACCGTATCCAACAGTTTGCTGATAAAGTACTGCTGTCCTTTCCCGGTAATTTTGGGCGTCTTGCTGACACTCACATGGCCGTCGGCATGGCTGATGCTGGTTTCTTTGATTTCCATCAAGCCCAACTCCATGCTGCGCTGTGTGGGCATATTATAATCGGTGCCCTTGCGCCGTATCAGATACCCATTGTTTCGCATCCAGTCAAACAGCCGATTCTGGCCCATGTCCTTCACGCCGTTTTGCTTAAGCAGTTTTGCCAGCTCGCCAATCAGGATAGAAGTTTTGGCAGTTGCTACTGCATCGGCGAAGAGCACCTTCGGGCGGTTGGCTTCCACTTCGGCTTCCAGCCGGTGGATTTTGTGGTCAGCGATTTGCAGCGCCCGGGCCATCACCTTTTCAGGGCTGTTCCAGTCCGTTTCCAGCTGTAAGAAGTACTGCCGGGCCTGTTTGCCCTTGTCGTTGCGCTGGAGCATACAGATTTCTTTCGCCATGTCAATGGTCAGCTGGGCGTCCTGTGCCGGGCGGCCTCCGGTACTTTCGCTCAAAAATGAGCAAAAGTCTTGTCCTTCTGCAAAGCCATACTCACACATTCTGGGAAACCAGTCTTTGTAAGCGGTCTTTACTTCAAGGAATTCGTGTAATTCCCGCGCTGATACGGTCGGGCGGTCGGTGGAATAGTCCACCTTAATCAGTTCGTTCATTGGTTTGTCCTTTCTCCGCCGTGGGGCGGTGTTTGTTGACCTTGTAAACACATTGTAGCATTAAAAAGTATCTATGTCAACAGGTTTTTTGAAAAAACACTCTTTTCCCTGTTGACCGTGTAAACAAAATGTGCTATTCTATATTTGCGAGCAGGAGGTGATTACCATAAAAGATAGAATTAAGCAAGTACGACAAAACGCTGGGCTGACGCAATCCCAATTCGCCGAGAGGTTAAACATATCCAGAAATTATATAGGGCTTATCGAAATTGGAGATCGCATTCCGAGCGACCGTACCA
>DYBQ01000167.1 GCA_019418545.1 Clostridiales bacterium
GCAAGCCTGATAAGGACAACAACTCTGCAAACGATTCTTCCAAGGATGATGGCAAGACTGAAACACCTGCTACTGGTGATAACAGCATGACCTATCTGTGGATAATTGTAGCTGTGTTGTGTGCAGCGGGTGTTGTGATTGTAATCCTCAAAAAGAAGCAGAACCACATGGCATAATGCTTTGATGTAAGAAGATGTAAGAAAAATTGCTGAAACGTTCTGTCAGCGGCGGCAGATGGGAAAGAAAAATGAACCCAGCTGCCTCTCTTCAGAGCAAAAGGAGATTCCAGAACCAACAGGACTCTGCCGCCTTTATGCGGCGGCAGAGCTGTTGTTGGTTTTGCCGAATACGGAAAGGATATGAAGAGATGAAAAAAGAGATGAGAAAAGCCAAAAGGTTTGCAGCGTTGGCGCTGGCGTCAGCCTTGATATTCAGTTCCACGATTCCTTTTAGCGCGCAGGGTGTACAAGCTGCTGCCAATTCTAATGCAGCTGTAACACTGAACGCCATGACTGGTGAAGAATTGGCTTTACTGGTCAATCCCATTGTTCAAAAATATACGGTGGATGATTCCCAGCAGACATGGGTTATGACAGCAGACAGCCGCCTGGCCGTTATGGCATCTCAGGAGAATCTGGAAAATGAACGGCTGGCTGAAGTTGTAGAATTAGTCAACTCCGAATTCATGGAAAAGGAAGTTGTTTCTGCGAATCCCTTTGCTATGGTATATGCCAATGCAGAGGATGTAGGGCCGACTGATGTGTTTATTAAGCTGGATACGGAAAATCCCATTTGTGAAGATTCCGACAGCGAAGAGGCCTATCGGATTGATATTGGGGCAGATGGTGTGACAATTACAGCTGCCAGCGAAAATGCCGTGATGTACGCATTGCGCACCATTCAGAACTATATGGTTGCAAACCAGGGGTTGCCCTATGGCACCATCATTGATTATCCCGATGTAGCTGAACGCCGTCTGCACGTGGACTGCGCCAGAAAGTACATTTCCAAGGATTGGTTTATTCGCCAGATTCGTGAAATGTCTTTCCTGAAAATGAATACCATTCAAATGCACTTCTCCGAGAATCTTGGATTCCGTATTGAGTGTGAAACCGACCCTGCCATCGTTTCCGACGAATATCTGACCAAAGCAGAAGTCCGTGAGATTTTGGAAGAAGCCAGAAAGTATGGCATTAAAGTCATTCCTTCTTTCGACAGCCCCGGCCATGTGGACCAGATTTTGAAAGCTCATCCCGAATATGGCCAGATTAGCAACAAGGGTACTCACTATCCATCCGGCCTGGATGTGACCAATCCCGAGGCAGTCGCTTATATCCGCAGCCTGTATGATGAGTATATGGAGCTGTTTGAAGGCTGCACCGATTTCCATATCGGCGGCGATGAGTATATGGAATTCGACCGCGCTCCCTTTACCACTGAGTATAAGAGCGTGCTGAATGACTATGCAAAAGAAACCCTCGGCCCTGATGCACAGTGGAAAGATGTTCTCGCCAACTATATTAACGAACTGGCTGAATATGTTTACTCCAAGGGCTTTAAGCCCAGAGTGTGGAACGACGGCCTGTATTATGGCGAAAACTCCTATTATGAAAAGCCCCAGATTATCGACATGCACAAGTATATCGGTATTGATTTCTGGTCTCAGATGGGCTGGAACCGCGATATCGCCAAACTGCAGGTGTTTGTAGACAAGGGACACGAGGATATCTACAATGTTAACGCCAGCTTCTTCTATTATGTTCTCCGCAACGATGTTCCCACCGACGGACGTCCCCAGCACTCCTTTGACGTTCTGAATCAGGACAAGAACATTTTTGAAAACTGGAGCCCCGGCAACTTCCAGTCCAATACGCTGGATGATAACCATCCCTACATCAAGGGTGTTTCCATGGCCATTTGGTGTGACAACGCCAGTGTGTGCGATGAAGATACCATTACTTCCGACATTGCCGATGAGCTGCGCTGCCTGGCTACCAGAGCCTGGAACGTCGGATGCAACAAGGACATTACCTTTGAAAAGTTCCAGGAAAACTATCAGGTACTGGGCAATGTAGCCGGTTTTGAAAAGGGCTCTGAGCTGCCCGATTCCGGTGAATTCCAGAGTGCTGAAAGCCTTGGCAAGGTAACCTTGAAATATGTCAGCGATACCGGCAAGGTTTTGAAGAACGATGTTGTTAAGTATGGCACTGTTGGCAACGAATACAGCTTCACTGCAGACGAGATTTATGGTTATAAGCTGGTTTCCGAAGGAACCGTTTCCGGCACTTATTCCAAGGAAGGCGACGAATATACCTTTACCTATACGCTGGACTGCAATAAGGACGCTCTGAAAGCGGAATTGGATGCTGCTCTGGATGAGGCATTGTATATTCCCGCAACCTTTACCGAGTATAAAGCTGCTCTGGAAGCTGCACAGGCAGTTTATGACAAAGCAGACAGCGAGCAAATCGAAGTGGACGATGCTTTAAAGGCTTTGACTGATGCCAAAGCCAAGGCAGTTCTTCTGACGAACTTTGCCCTGTATGTGGAAACCCAATATCCTCTCAGTGATATTGGTTATCAGTCCGGTTATGCTGCTTATAAGGCGGCCGTTGCAGAGGCTGAGGAAGTTCTGTTCTCTCAGGGTAACGATGCAGAGGCTATCAAAGCAGCGATGGATTCCATCAATACCGCAAAAGCAGCTTTGATGCTGCCTGACGGCAACAAACCCACTGTTACCGCTACCGACACCTATTATCAGAGCTATTCCTATGACAAGATGCTGGACGGCAACCTGAATACCAAGTGCTGGTTTGAAAAAGACCAGGAAGCAGGCAAAGAATTTGTATTCAACTTCCCGCAGGCTGTCAACATGTCTCAAATCCGTATTGTACAGCCCAGCGATGTTAGTGCCGATGTGATTGAAGGCGCTGATGTTCAGATTTCCACCGATAAGGAAGCCTGGACTACCGTTGGCCAGCTGGACAACAGCAAGCTGGATGCAACCTTTACCTTTGAGCAGACTCCTGTCAAGTATGTCCGTGTTCTGCTGACTGCTACCAAGAAAAACTGGTATCAGATTTCTGAGGTGTATTTCACCTATGAGCAGATTCCCGAAGATACCACTGTGAAAGACATTATTGCCGAAGCAGAGGCTCTTGATGTGGCTGGTAAGGATACGGCTGCTGTAAATGCTATGATTGATGCCTTGATTGAGGTACAGAAATTGTATGCAGTTGACAGCAAAGATACAGACGAAGCCGTTGCCGCACTGCGCGAGGCAATCGACGCGCTGAACGGTGCGGTTGCCGCTGATAAGACTGCATTGGAGCAGGCCATTGCCGATGCAGCTCAGTATGACGAAGCCGACTACACCAAGACCAGCTGGGCAGTGTTTGCCGACGCTCTGGCCAAGGCTAACGAAGTGAATGACAACGCAGAAGCCACGCAGGATGATGTGGATGCAGCTGTAGAGGCTCTGAATGCCGCGATTGCAGGTCTGGAAGAGTATGTGGCTCCCAACAAGATTCTGCTGCAAAAGACTTATGACTATGCGCTGACCCTGAGCACCGAAGGTGTGACCGACAGCGCCAAGAAGTTCTTTGAGGACGCTGTGGCAGCAGCCAAGGCAGTTTTGGACGATGCCA
>DYBQ01000168.1 GCA_019418545.1 Clostridiales bacterium
CTCTAAGGCGGGCCTTTCTGTTATTGATTGTTTCAAGTTGGATGTTTATTATAGAAAACTATCTATCCCATTTGTCACACAGGGAAATAATCTGGTCGGCAAATTTGGCAAGGTCCTTGTTGGCGCCTCCCTCGTTATGGGCAATCACCTGCAAAAGCCTGCGCCCAGCCGCCACCAAACGGGCATATACAGAAGAAGCCGCACGGCGTTTCTGACGGGAAGGCTTGTCGGCAGGCTCTAAGCCTTCGCTAATCACCCGGTCGGCCAGTAAATCATAGGCGGCCAGGTAGTTCGGGACAATGGCCTGATACCCCATGGCCTGTAAAGCAGCGCCAAAGGAAGCAGCGGATTCAGACTCTCCATGTACCACGAAAACACGGCGGGGGATAGGGGAGAAAGAGGTAATCCACCGGAGCAGGCCGGTTTTGTCCGCATGAGCAGACAGAGCCCGGAAGTTGTAAATTCGGGCCATGACCACAATTTCTTCTCCAAACAGCTTTACGCTGGGGACCCCGTCAATCAGCCGGCGGCCTAGTGTGCCCTCCGCCTGATAACCCACGAACAGGATGGCGCTTTCCTTTCTCCACAGGTTGTGCTTTAAATGGTGCCGAATGCGTCCGGCTTCGCACATGCCGCTGGAAGAAATAATCACCTTGGGCAAGCCGTCGGAATTTAGGGTTTTGGATTCCTCCACACTTTCGCACAGGCGTAAATCGGGAAAACGGATGGGGTTATAGCCGCTTTTAATCACTTCCACAGTTTCCTCATCGGCATATCCGGTAAGGTCGCCGCTATAAATATTGGTAGCACGGCTGGCCAGAGGACTATCTACATAAACGGGGAAATTGGGATGATGCCGCACTAGGCCCTGCTCTTTAATTTCCCGCAGCAGATATAGAAGCTCCTGAGTTCGGCCCACAGCAAAACTGGGAATCACCACGTTGCCGCCCTTTGTCAGGGTGTCGTCAATAATACTGGCCAGTTCCACCCGGTAATCAGCCACACGCTCGTGCTCCCGGTTTCCATAGGTAGATTCCATAATCACATAGTCGGCTTCATGCAGATACTGGGGGTCCCGGATGATGGGGCGGTTTGGGCTTCCGATGTCTCCCGAAAATACCAGCGTTTTGGTCACATCCCCTTCAGTCAAACGCAGTGTGACGCTGGCAGAGCCCAAAAGATGGCCGGCATCAGTCATAGTAAAGAAAATACCGGGGGCAGGCGTAATCGTCTGTTCATAGCGACAGGGGGTGAGCAGGGGGAAGGTGTTTTCCGCGTCCTGGACGGTATAAAGAGGTTCACATTCTTCCCGTCCGGCACGGCGGCCCTTTCGGCTTTCCAACTCGGCATCCATTTCCTGAATCCGGGCGCTGTCCATCAGCATGATTTCCAGTAAATCGCAGGTGGCGCCAGTGGCAAAAATGCGTCCCCGGAACCCCTCTTTTACCAAAAGCGGAAGCCGTCCGCTGTGGTCAATGTGGGCATGGGTCACAATCACAAAATCGATTTGAGAAGCTTTGAAGGGGAATTCATCGTTTCCCTCATCGTCCCCGCCTTGGCGAAGGCCGCAGTCTATGAGAAAGGTTTTGCCGCAGGCTTCCACGCAGTGGCAGCTGCCAGTGACTTCTTTATCAGCTCCATAAAAGTACAGTTTCATCAATAACACCTCCTGGCAAAATGGAAAAGTACCGCTCGATATAGCTGTTCTTCACATCTTTATTATACATCATTTTTAATATATGTACACAAAAACCAAGAGAAAGAAAACGACTTTTTTCCCTGCTTTTCACATTAGCGCGATGGTGATTTTGCAGAAGATGAATTATGTGGAGGATGGATACAGCAGCATTCCAAAATAGGTAACCGTATTGCTTCCGTTAATATATTGGATTCCTGCGCTTTCTGCCAGTTTTGCCACATTGATTCCAAAGCCTTCCAGCGAAGGGAACAGTTTGTCAGGCATTCTGCATGGAGCATCCGGGTATGTGCAGTTTTTACACCGGATGCAGCCCTCATTGGACAAAAGGAGAAAAGAGGAGAATTCTTCTTTTGCAAGCAGATACAGCCGGTCGCACAGTTGTTTAAAAGCAGCGTGGCCCTGCATCATTCCGGCATAATCGAAGGAATCCTCCAAAGGATAGACAGCGTTAAATACCAAAGCTCTTTTATATTGTAAGCACCGTTTTCTGCACTGTTCAACAGTGCCCACAGCAGGAGGGCAAGCCCATGTTTTTGCGTATAGGCGGCAGGCATTCCCTTCACAAATTTTTCGGATTTCGTCATCAAACACAATCTCCATGGTGGAAATGACGCCATATTGGCTGATGCCTGTTTTTTTCAATTCTTCATCTTTTAGCATGGCAATATCCTTTGCTTCTTTTATGGCTTTTCTGTTACCAGCAGCTTTACCGGGCAATGGTCGCTGCCTAAAATTTGGGAGTCAATACTGCTTTCCCCTACCCGCTGCAAAATCCGCTGGGAAACGAGGAAATAATCGATTCGCCACCCGGTGTTGTTGGCCCGGGCTTTTCCCATATAGGACCACCAGGTATAGGCGCCGGCTTCCTCCGGGTGCAGCGTGCGGAAGGTATCCGCAAAGCCGCTGGCCAGCAGTTCGGAAAATTTTCCCCGCTCTTCATAGGAATAGCCGGCGCTGCCAATGTTGGGCTTGGGATTTTTCAAATCAATGGGCCGGTGTGCCACATTCATATCGCCGCAGACAATCACCGGTTTTTTCGCGTCCAACTCCATCAAATACCGCCGGAAAGCATCTTCCCATTCCATGCGGTATCCAATACGCACCAGCTCCCGCTGGGCATTGGGAGTGTATACCGTTACCAGATAAAAGTCCTCCATTTCCAGTGTAATGCAGCGGCCTTCTCCCTTATGAGCATCATCCCCAATGTCATAGGTGACGGAAAGGGGATGGTGGCGGGTAAAAATCGCAGTGCCGGAATATCCCTTTTTTTCGGCGGAATTCCAGTACATTTCATAGCCGGGCAGAGAAAAGTCCACCTGGTCCGGCTGCATTTTCGTTTCCTGCAAACAGAAAAAATCAGCCTCCTGCTGCTGAAAATATTCCAAAAATCCTTTATTGATACAGGCGCGCAGGCCGTTGACGTTCCACGAAATGAATTTCATACACATACCTCCCTAAAAAGAGTGTTTTCTGCTTTCAGTATACCACAAAACCGAAAGAAACAGGAAAGAAAACAGGGATTTTAAGAAATGTAACGAAAATATCATGGTTTTTTGGTTGTTTTTTTCATACAGTACAGGTATAATGGAACTAATCCCAAAATTCTGAACGGAGGAGAATTCCCATGAGTAATCCGATTGTCACTTTCCAGACAACTGCCGGTATTTTTAAGGCGGAGCTGTATCCGGAAATTGCCCCCAATACAGTCAACAACTTCATTTCCCTTGTCAAAAAAGGCTTCTATGACGGAACCATTTTTCATCGGGTCATCCCCGGATTTATGATTCAGGGCGGCGACCCCGAGGGCAGCGGAATGGGCGGCCCCGGCTATGGAATTAAAGGTGAGTTTGCTGCAAACGGATTTCAAAATGATTTGCGCCACACCCGCGGTGTGCTGTCC
>DYBQ01000169.1 GCA_019418545.1 Clostridiales bacterium
TGAATGAGGCAATCGAGAACCTGAGTGCAGATACAGACGAGCCTTCAACGGATGAGGGCAAGGATGATACTGATACCAGCAAGCCTGATGACAACAACAACTCTGCAAACGATTCTTCCAAGGATGACGGTGCTTCAAAAGCTCCTGCTACCGGAGACAATACCTTCGTTCTGTGGATGGCAGCTATGACAGTTGTTGTGGCCGGTTTGGCTTTGATTATGCTGAAGAAAAAGGAAAACGCCTAAAGCATTTTCCAGTGAGCAGCCATAAAATCACTTTATGAGGAATCGCGCTGTATTTTATACAGCGCGATTTTCTCTGGTAAAAAGTCATCGTGTAAGAAAAAGCGTTTGCTTTCTAAAAAAACAAAGCCCGTTCTGGTAATCAGCCAGAACGGGCTTTGTTGATAAGTGTCCCGAATATAGAAATTTATATCTTTAGCCTTGCTTTTCTTCCGTCCAGAAAATTCTGTAAAATCACGACCGCCGCCACAGCGTCCACCACAGCCTTGCGCTTTTTGCCCCGGGTGTTGGTGTCGTTCAAATATCCGTGGGCGGTGATGGTGGTTCCTCTCTCATCCTGAAACTCCACGGGAATTCCGGTCTTTTCGGAAAGTGCCTGCCCAAAGGCTCGGGCGTTTTGGGCGCTTTCCCCTTCGCTTCCGTCCATGTTCCGGGGAAGCCCCACTACCAGCAGCTCCGCTTTTCGGGTAAGGGCTTCTGCTGCCACCTTTTCCAGCCGCTTTTCCGGGTTATACTCGGTGATAACACCCGCCGGGCTGGCCAGAATTTCGCTTTTATCGCACACCGCAAGGCCGGTGCGGGCTTTGCCTAAATCGACTGCCAAAATAATCATTAGATTCGCTCCCTCCTCAATCAAACCGGCCCGTTTCTCGGTTCTCCGGCTTCCACCAGCTCTGGGTGGCAAAGGTGGAGGTTTCCTCGGACAGATGGGAGGCATCGTTGAGCAGTTCAATGTGGGGATTCATGTTCTCATCGAAATCTACGATGCTGATGCCCGTATTGTCCACCCAGTCCACGGTGTTCAGCTCTTCAATGGGCTTGTTCATGCAGCGGCACAGCAGGTTGCGGATGGCGCACCCGTGGCTGGCGATACACACGGTTTTGCCGGGGTTGGCTTTCACAATACGGCATACGGCATCCCACACCCGGTCATACACCTGGCGCATGGATTCCCCTTTTTCCGTTTTGAAATCCCAGGGGGCGCAGTTCCAGTTATGAGCCTGCTCCGGGTAAATATCGGGAAGCTCAGCCCACTTTTCCCCTTCCCACTCGCCGCCGTTAATCTCAATCAGCCCCGGCTCAATCTGGATGGGCAGATGATGGAATCGGTTCACCGCCTCGGCGGTGGCATAGGCGCGCTTTAACGGGCTGGAATACAGGGCGTCTATGTGCATATTCCGGCACCGGACACTGAGCAAATCCAGCTGAATCTTTCCCTTGTCGCTAATGTCGGAATCGGTGTGCCCCTGAAAGGTTCTGTATTTATTGCCCTCCGCCTCACAGTGCCGGACGATAATGAGTTTTGTAATCATAGTTCCCGCTTCCTTTCCTGCAAAGAGCCCCGCTGCACAGGCTGCACGCGGGGCTTGGTGATGATTTGAATATAGGGGACTCCCTCCGGCCTTACCAGGGCTGGATGCCGCCGGTCAGCTCAGTAACGGACTTGATGTTCCGCTCGTCCAAATACCGGTTCAGGCCATCGAGAATCTTCACCGGTGCATAGGGGTCGGTGAAGAATACAGTACCAATCTGCAATGCAGAAGCGCCTGCCAGCAGCATTTCCACCGCGTCCTCCCATTTGGAGATACCGCCCATGCCCACAATCGGAATCTTTACCCGCTGGGAAGCCTGCCACACCATGCGCACGGCAATGGGCAGCAGCGCCGGGCCGGACATGCCGCCGGTATTGTTGCGGATAATGGGGCGGCGGGTACGAATATCAATCCTCATTCCCGTCAGGGTGTTAATCATGGAAATGGCGTCGGCGCCCGCAGCCTCGGCAGCAGCGGCAATTTCGCCGATGTCTGCCACGTTGGGGGAGAGCTTGACCATCAAAGGCTTTTTGCAGTATTTCCGAACTGCTTCGGTGATGCCGCCTACACCGGCACAGCTGGTGCCGAACTGGACGCCGCCCTGCTTTACGTTGGGGCAGGAGATATTCAGCTCAATCATGTCCACATCGGTGTCGGAGAGCTTTTCTGCCATGGCGCAGTAGTCTTCGGGGGTGTTGCCTGCAATATTGGCGATGACCACCGTACCCTGCTGCTTGAGCCAGGGCAGGTCGTGGTCAATAAAGTGGTCTACACCGGGGTTTTGCAGGCCCACGGCGTTGAGCATCCCGCCGGGCGCTTCGGCAATTCGGGGCGGAGGGTTGCCCGGGCGCTCCTTGAGGGTAATCCCCTTGCAGGAAATGCCGCCCAGGGTGGACAGGGGATAAAATTCCTGATATTCATGGCCGAAGCCAAAGGTGCCGGAAGCGGCAATCAGGGGGTTTTCAAAGGGAACCCCGGCAATGTTTACGCGCAAATCTGCCATGTTTCATCCGCTCCTTTCTCACAGCACCACTTTGGTATAGTCGAACACCGGGCCGTCCTTGCACACATGGCCAAAATACTGGGTGCCGTCCTCCCGAAGAAGGGGCGTTGCACAGCCCAGACAGGCACCGATGCCGCAGGCCATCCGCTCTTCCAGGGAAATCTGGCAGGGGATGCCCCGCTCTTTGGCCAGTTCACACACGGCTTTCAGCATAGGGGTGGGGCCGCAGGCAAAGATTACGTCGGCCTCCACATCCTTGGCGCAGTCGATAACCAAGCCGTGATGACCCATGCTGCCGTCATCGGTGGCCACAAACACCCGGCATCCGGCCCGGGCAAAATCGGCCTCCAAAATGGCGGTATCCTTATTGCGGAATCCCAGAGCCGCCGTAGCGTTTTTGCCGAATTTTTTGGCAGCGCCCAGCAGGGGAGGCACGCCGATGCCGCCGCCCACAAACAGGGCCTTGCGGCTGGTGTCGCCCAAATCGAACCCGTTGCCCAGAGGAGCCAGCACGTCCATGCTGTCGCCGATTTTCATTTGAGAAAGGATTTCCGTACCTTCACCGCGAATCTGGAATACAATCCGCAGGGTACCGGCCTCGGCATCAATGTCGCAGATGGAAATGGGGCGGCGCAGGGTTTTACCCGGCACCAGAATATGAACGAACTGGCCGGGCTTTGCCGCTTTGGCAAAAGCTTCGGCATCCAGCAAAAAGTCAAAGATTCCCTGTGCGATTTCCCGTTTATAAAGAATCCGGCAGGGCTTTACATCATATTTCATGGAAGGTTCCCCTTTCAGCTTACACATTTTCCAGCATAATCCGGCCTACGCGGCCCACAATGGCTTCCCGAATCGCATCGCGCATCCGAATGGCTTCTCGGCGGGCAGCGGCTGCATACTCGTGCTCGTCGCAGCCTTCCTTTTGCCAGGCACACATAATGCCGCGGGAGCTGTTGACAATCGCGCCCAGACCTCTCTTATCGAAAGCAGGGGCAACGTCGTCGGCAGCGCCGCCC
>DYBQ01000017.1 GCA_019418545.1 Clostridiales bacterium
TCAACCGTTGAGACCATACTTTCCCTTCAGCAGTTTTTCTTTTTCCTTGTTAATGTCATAGGATTTTTTACAACTCCGGTAGTTTTTTACACTAAATTCAATCAGCATATGCTCATCCCCTTTCATCTTAATCGTGTACACGATGAATCATCAAAATCCAATACGTTTACGGTTAAACTTCTAAGCGTGATTGAGGAAGATTATTCTTCGTGCTGTATTTTATTTTCTCTTTCCCACTTTCTGCGGTAATACTTTGCATTGGAACCTCTGTGAACATCGCAGTAGATTCGTGTTTTATGACCTTTTACTTGAAAATAGCGATTACATTTCTTGATGTTCGCGGACTTATCAACGGAAGCAATCTTTTAGTCCTGCTTGATGCCATTTATCCAGAAAGCACTGTCGAACTGTTCGAGAATTTATATCGGCAACAAATTTCCGAATCATACATGAATTTCAAAGCATTCTTTTTCCATATCTTCTCATTTACTTATGAAAGCCGTTACAAAAAATTTTCTATCTCCAAAGAGCTTCATTCCATTGTAACTGCAATTTCTAGTGAAATGGTTGCAGTTTCTAGTGAGGCAGCACAAAAAGTCACTCCCTTTCAAACCATTCAAACCGACAAATTTACAGTTACTTATATTTCTACAATCGGAAATGTTGCCTCTTTCATTGTTAACGATTCCACTCTTAAAATCTGCCTTAGCGGACAACCCTATATGTGCAATCCCGCAGAGGTTATGGGCGCAATCCTCAACATACAAGACGCTCTACCTTCATCTGACCCGCCATGTTATAAGGAGTCTTGTTTTTCTGTCTGTACAAGGGTATTACCTCACGATGTTTCCGCAAAACGGGCACTTTGCGCCTTTCCGGCAAATGTCAGCAATCGAAGGTGTCCAGACTTTGTCTTTGCCGTACCCGCATGCGGGGCATACGAGCGGGATATTTTTGCAGCTGCCGGTCGTATACATGTCGGGGCCGAATTCGTTTTCAGGATGCCACAAAGCGGCGATTTGAGGGCATGCAACTGATACTAAAGGTTTCCTTGCTGTCTTGGCGTAGTGGACTCTCATGACCTTTCTCAGTGAGTTTCTGGCGCATTCGGGACATCCGGTATGTACTCCCCCGGACCCGCAGGCGAAAGCTATCATCGGATGCCATTCCCCGTTTGCGCCGTATCCGCACTCTTTGCAGACAAGGTATACATGCTTTGCGCTTCCGGAAGTCACTCGCGTGGGCGGGAACTCATTAAGTGTTGGATGCCACTGTGCAGCGATTTCGGGATGTACTGTAGCTACATCATTGACACCTTCGACAAGGACTTTTCCGGAACACGCCGGGCATCCGCCGCCTGTTCGACAGGCACCGGCGATAGAGGGACGCCATTCTCCGTTCTTTCCGTATCCGCATTTCGGGCAGATAAGAGCGATTTTACGATTGCTGCCGCAGGTGACTTCCTGCGGCGATACGGAATTGGCTGTCGGATGCCACATAGCAGCAACACGGGGACATTCCTGTGCTACCGTGCCACGATGCCTGCGATACCGCCACTCGAAATCTTTCACGGTACAACCACCCCTGCCCGTTTATGGATGTTTTCGGACTTTGCGATATTTACAGCTGTGCTGTAGGAGATGCCGTATATATCCGCAAGGTCACGCAGATTTTTGCCGGTATTCATCCGTGCAAATTCCGCAAATTCCCGGTTTCGGGCTTTTACATTATCCGTGATAGGAGAACGGCTTTGCGTGGCTTTACGGGTTTCGGCTTCTGTCAGCGATTCAGAAAGCTTTCCGTAGTCGTGCAGAATCTTATAGGTCTGACCCACGGCAATCTTATGGTCTTTAGCAATGTCGGAGACGCTTTTCCCGTTCTTGTATTCTACCGCAATCCCCTCGCAGACTTCTTCCGGCAGCTTCTTCTTCATTTTAGCGTTGCCGCGCAGGTTCTTGCGGTAGAGGGGATGATGTGCCCGGTATTTCTGGATAAGCCCCGCAATGAATCGCGGCGTGACATTGTACCGTACTGCGATATTCTCTACCTTGACACCCGCTTTGTAGTCTTTTAGGATATCGTTGTTCCGCGCTTCGATTTCCTCCGGGGTCTTGGTGTTTTCCAAGGCTTCACGCCGTAGCCCCAATACTTTCGGGCTGTGCTTGAATTCCGGGATGTTCATGGGCGGTTCAGGACCGAAACGGACAAGACCACCCGAAATCGGATGCCCAGCTTCCCGAAATACCTGATAGGTGGTGGATTCCGATAACCCATACTTGTCCATGATTTCTCCGACAGTCATGTACGGATTTGCCCTGACATCCGCAACGATTTCGGCATTGCGCTGGCGTTTCTTGAACTGCACAGCTGACCCGATATTCTCTTTGTGCGGGGTATAATCAGGGCTTCTGCGCAGGATATGATAGACCTGTTGTCCAGAGAGATTGTATTTCTCAGCGATTTCAAAGGTCCAGGCCCCGTTTTTGTAGTCTTGCGCAATCTCAATATTCCGCTGCTCCATGTCGGCTTTCGACAATCGTTTCTGATTGTTGGGCTTCCGATTCGGGCTTTTGCGGTCATTGCGGCGCACAGCATCAAAACCCTCTAACACTTCAAGGGATTTCTTAACATTCGTGCAGCCGATGCCGTATTTCTCAGCCAATTCCGCGATGTGCATTCCGGCGATATAATCGTTCAGCATTGCCTTATCGCGGTTCAGCTTTGCTTCTCCGGTTAAACTTTTCCGATGCATGGTGTATCCTCCTGACGTGCAACCCAGTCGATGATATGGTCGATGCAAAGATTCGTGATTTTGCTTGCGGTATAATACTGTGAAGTGTCATCGAGCAGCGATTCAATTTCCGCATCGGATGCCGAATACCCTACTGATGCAAAGAACAGCCTTGCGAGGGTACGCGCATCGTCCCGGCACAGAGGTCTTACCGTATGCCCAAAGGTGAAACGCCGGAACAGAGCATCGTCCAGAGTATCGGGACGGTTCGTGGTCCCGATAAGGATGATGTCGTTGCCGAGTCGGTCAAGCTCCTGCATCAGGGCAATCGTCACACGGTTCATTTCCGCAACATCGTCCTTGCCGCCGCGCCGTGTCCCGATAGCGTCAATCTCATCGAGGCAGAGCACGCACGGACTTTTTCTCGCATAGTCGAATACCATACCGATATTCTTCTGTGTTTTGCCCAGAGCGGAATTCACCATACCGGAGAAATTCGTGTACACGAAAGGAAGGTTCGTCGTATAAGCGATATACCGCGCCAACTCAGTCTTTCCGGTTCCCGGCTCGCCCATGAGTAAAAGAGAACTCGTATAGTGAATTCCCATCTCCTGCAACCGCAGCGCAGCACGGCGCGTCTTGCACATCTTCTCTATGACCGCTTTCTCATCGTTTCGGATGAGGAACCGGTCTTTTCGGAAAGCGCTTGAATCCTCCGCTACCAAAAGCCCCTGCAGGTTATACGGCAGTTCGATGAGTGTAGGACTTTTACTTGCAAGTGTTCGCAGACAGGTTTCCTTGAACGCTTTGTCCTTGACAGTAGTAAGCCCCTCCAACACGATTTTCGCCTGCTGCTGAGATTTCCGAATATCCCCTTCCACTACATAGCGAAGCAATGCCCGTTCGTTATCGTTCACTTGATTTCCCTCCTCTGCAAAAAGAAAAAGTCCCCTGCAACATTCTGCAGAGGACTTAGTCTCTTTTGCATTTCTGTTTTCTAACGCGCCGGATGATACTGTAAATACCCGGCAAGGAATAATGGTATGCCTTAGCGAGGTCTTTGGCGTCGATGCCGTTTTGGTATTTCTCGAAGATTTCATCGTTGCGTTTTTGCTGACGGCTGGTGATGCGCCGGTGACTGAGTTCTTTGTTGCTGATTCCGGCCTGGACAGCAATGGCACTACAATACGATATGGAAACGCCGTACTTTTCGGCAATGTCGCGGACAGCTGTATTTTTCTGATACTCCGCCACGATTTTATCAACCAGATTGGTATGGTCCTGTTCTTCCGCAATGCGCTGCGCCTGCCGCTCCTCATCGAGGGCGCGATAGCAGGTCCTGATACAAAGCCCGTATTTCTCGGACAACTGCTCGAACGATAGACCGTTCTCGTAGTCCTTTACAATCTTCCCGTTTCGTTCGATGATTTCGCTGCGGGTTGCTTTCCTTTTCCTCATACTGGTTCACCCCTTAGGCTTTGCTGCCTTCTTTTTGCGTCCCTGGCCGCGATAGATACCGGTCTCATGAAGATACTTGAATCCGGAAGAGGGACTGATACCGTATTCCCGAGCAAGGTTCTCGACCGGCGTGTTGGGGTTCTTCTTCGCGTAGTCCACAAACCCCTGCTTGAAATCTTTAATGCGGCGCAAAGTAGAGGTCTCGATTTTCGTGTCGAGGTGCCGGTGGTAAGAGTCCCCGCCTTCTTTAAGAATACGAAAAATCGTGGCGCGGTTAAGGTTAAAAGCTTTTGCCAGTTCTTCGGCTGAAATACCTTCCTGATATTGGTTGCGAATCTCGTTGTTGCGGTTATCTTTCCATTCCGAAAAAGTCGCCTTTCGGCGTTTCATCATCTCGGCTTGTGCGATGTGATAGATACTTTGCGGGGTGAGTCCGTGCTCCTGTGCGAGGTCCGTGACCTTTGCGCCATTTTGCAGTGCATCGGTAATTTTTCGATTGCGTTCCAGCAACTTCTTATGCGTCATAGAAACCTCCCGAAATAAAAGAAGCAAGCTCCCGAAAGAACTTGCTTCTTGTATTCAGTATTCACTTTTTTCTCGTGATGCGGGCAAAAAACTCACCCACTGATTCACCTTACAGTCTTCATTTTACCCAATTCGCACGAATGTGCAACAACTTTTTACGAATTCAGGTCCACTGCATGTGCGGGATGTCCGAAAGCATCATAAGGCAGGTCTCAAACTCGTCTTCGATGTATCGGGTGATGGCATCGAATCTCTGCATCAGTGGCAGTTCCGCGAAAGATGTGCCGGTTTCCTTGCGGCATTTCCCCTCTGCGCTCGTATATATCACATTCAGCATGACATTCAAGGCGAGAAGAATATCTTCATCCTTGCCCTGAACCGTGAAGTAGAAGTAGTGCTCCGACTCACCGTCCGTAACGCCGATTCGGTTGTTGTATTTTCCGTAACTCGCCAAATCACCAAACACACTGATTGCAATATATCGCAACTTATCCTCAATAGGAACAGTCCCCCATAAAGGATAATGTTCATCCGGCTGAAAATCTGCCTTACCGCCGTTGTACTCCCATTCAATAAAATCACGGACGGAGAGTTTCTGACCGCCCGGAATGATTATTTCAAGCTGTTCCAAAGTGTTCTCACCTCTTTGCGTCGTCTCGATATTTTCTATTGTATCCGGTTCGCACGATTATGCAACATTGAGAGAGAAATTACCGGACACAGGAATTGACGATAAACAAAGAAAAGCCGCCTCCAAGACGGAGACGGCTCGGTGGTATCACATTCCGATTTTCTCAAGATACGGGATAGCGGCACGCATTCTTTCGCACTCCCAACTCTTGCGGGGGTTGCGTTCGTGCTTCTTGATGAACTTCTTCATCTCGGCGGAGGTTTCGGCACCCAGTCCGGTGGCGGCTAAGATTACCCTTGCACCGTCACACTTCATGGCTTTCAGGGTATCCGAGTCAATTTCGCGTCCGCCCTCAAACGGCTGCATAAATTTGAGTCTGCAGAACGGGAGGTAGCCTTCCGGTGCATTATCGCCGATATTCCAAATGATATAGCCGAGAGGCGGTTCCGTTACGACCTCGTAGGTGTCGCATACGCCAAGCGCAGTATGATAGATTTTCATTGTTGTACTCCTTATTTTTGTGGCGGTCTTTAGACCGGCTGTGATGATTACAGGTTCAGCGAGATGTTGCGGGCACTGGGCTCGTATTTTTTAGTCTCTACCCCGGTAATCTTGAACATGTGTCGTGCAGCGACATTGTTGTTCGCATCCCGGTACTTGTCGTCGAGATACACGATACGCTTTATCCCGCTCTGAATGATTGCTTTCGCACACTCGTTGCACGGGAAAAGCGTGACATACATCGTAGACCCGTGCAGGTCCTTCCCGGCGTTGAGGATAGCGTTCAACTCCGAGTGGCAGACATACATGTACTTGGTTTCGAGTTCGTTTCCTTCCCTGCCCCAAGGCATGATATCGTCATCGCAGCCAATCGGCATACCGTTGTACCCCAGAGACAGGATTTTATTGTCGCGTACGATACATGCGCCCACCTGACTGTTCGGGTCTTTGCTGCGCATCGCGGACAGCATCGCAATGCCCATGAAATACTCGTCCCACGAGATATAGTCGCGGCGTTTGGCGGTGTTGTTCTGAGATGCTTCGTTTTTCGGTGAAATGCTCATATGATTCTCCTTCTTGTCTGATTTAGACAGTGGGTTCGTTTGCGTATTTTTGCGAAAAAAGGCGGTGGAGCGTCTTGCCCCACCGCATTGGTATTGGTCAGATGTACTTTTCCCAGAATTTCTCGAAGGTTTCGTCCGGCATCACCATTTCCGTTTCATCGAGGACACGACTGAACTCGCTGCTGCTGATGTCGGTCCCGATGAAATCCGTGACGGCATCGCGGCCACGCTGCATCAGGGCATCTTTCAGGATATACCAGCGGTATTTGTGGATGAGGTCCGTCAGAGATTCGCCGTCGTTCTCCCAGTAATCGTTCTTTGCCTGAACATGATACAGAGCATCGAGAACGCCGTCGTAGTCATCGCTGTCATACTCGCTCACGATGTCGGTGAGATTGAGCAGACGGCGGTCAACGCCATCGACCTTCACGGTTGCGTTGTTGAACGAGTCATCGTCGCAGGGCTGTGCAGGAACTTCCACAGCAAACACCTCGCGGGTTTTCTTGTTCACCTTGCACGGCAGATAGAACGATGCACCGGAATCAAAGTTCGAGGTGATAACGCCCGATACAATATCGGGCATCGGGTTCTCGCGAGCCTCCTCAAACTCCGGCAGATGGAACACATCCATGACATTCTCGATGTCGTAGTCAAGGGCACGGACCTTCGTGACGATATAGCCGCCCCGCTGCAATTCGAGAATTGCACGGCAGAGGTCAAGCTTAATCTCGTGCTCATTCAGAAAACTACCGTGACTGTCTTTCACGAGGGTGATTTCGATTGTTTTGTTCTTGGCGGTCGTTTCGGCCAGAAAATAGGTCTTGTCATTGCAAATTTCAAACATGTCATTACGCTCCTTTTTGTGTTGAACGCAAAAAGAGCGGACCTCTCAGAATCGAGAAGTCCGCCCTTCAAGCGAAATTGTGAATGTACGAAAGGCATAAAACCCTTTCGATATGGAATGTTATCTATCGTACAATACCTATTCTATGCCATTCGCACATTTTGGCAACAGAACAGCGAGAAAATACAGGAAACAGTCGTTACTCCCAGCAACCATCGCAGCGGATTTATGCTTCAAACCTTTGTACAAACATCATAGGGACGAGGTTTTCGCGCACAAAGAACCCGCAATCTTTGACATAGCGGTTCACTTTTTTACGTTCACCCTCGCAAATATCGCAGATGTTTACGAAAATTTCTTTTGTTTTCGGCTCATAGTAGAGAAAGTTGTCAAGGGGAATCTTAATCTGCATATTTCCGGCGCTTTTGTTGCACAGCGTTACATCGACAATGTTCTTTTTGCAAACAGTTCCCTTGTAGGAATTCAGAAGATGTCTCGCTGTTTTCTGGGATTCGTTTTTGGTCGGAACGAACATGTTGGTCATCTTACTTGCAAGCCTCGCTGCCGCAACCTTTTTGGGGATATATGCACCGGTAGGCGTTTCCTTTGATGTCGTTTTAAAGTTCCTTCTGCTGAGACTTGTCAACAAAGAAGTTGTGAATCCTTCGGGGTCACAAGCATAGTTAAGACCCAACTCGTAGTAGCCAAGTACACTGACTGGATATAAAGTTTGCAAGGCGTTCTCGATACAGCCGAAATACACCGGCTTCTCACGCTTAGAGAGCATATCCAAAATCGCGTACTGTTTTGCCAGATTCTTAACGGCCTCGCTCTTTTCTACGCCAGCGTCAACTGCGTATTCCTTCAAAACCTTTCCGGTAAACGCATCCCAGAATTCAGACACAAAATCAGCATCATCGAACTTCTGCCTACTTTGAGTGCAAATTCGCCAAAGCGGCTCCATAAGCCAAAGACGAGACGAATCAATGACAACCCCGACCTTTTCAAATTTGGTATCTTTCCCAAACTCCTCTATCGGACGGTTGCTGTCACCTTCAAATGTTTTGTATGGAATAGCTTGCATGTATACTTCGGACGCTTTATCTCTAACGGGAACCTTCAGCAATCGAACATATACACTCCTATCCGTTTCTGTTGGAAAACCGTAGCTTTGAGGGATAAGTCCCTCGAGATAGGTCTCACTTGAATTGTGCAGATAGTCAAGAATCGTATCAGCATCCAAATATCTTATAGCATCCATAGGGCAGACTCCTTTTTCAGCTGTTCGTAGCCATAGGCAACCACTGCTGCGGGTAGGCACGAAGTTTCTCCCTAGGCACGCAATCGTTCAGAGCGGAGTTTTCAGCGAGCGCCATGTCGATGATGTAATAATCATCACCATTGCGCATCACATCCACGCTCCACTGCCCTACCAGTTTGACAGCGGGAAGAATCTTCTTGATTTCCTCCAGAATCATCCGAGCACTGTCATCGTATCGAGACTGCAGGATATCCTCGTGCATCTGATAGATGACATAGTCGTGGCGTTCCTGCGGCGTGCTTGCGTTCTTGAACTTACCCTTCATTACATCGGCACGCCAATATGGACTGATACCCAGCACCTCATCAGCGTCGAAATCGACGAACACGCGGTACTCAGTATGCAGCGGCAAACCGTTGTAGATAGTCGGGTTGTGTTCCTTGTCCTTGATATACTCTCTGAGCACCCACTCGTTCGTTGTATTGACACCATAGAAGCAGGTATTGTTCAACGGCGAAGCCATAGAACAGGTCAGATGATTCAGGAACAGGAAATACTCGCCCATCTCATTGATTTCCTTCGGGTCATGGATATGAGCGTTGCGGAACTCATACTTGGAAGAATAAGTTCCGGTCTTGATGAAGTAATCCTCGTGCTCATCCAGCTTGAATATCCGCTTGCAATAGCGATTCACGATTTCCTTGGTCACTGGATTCAGGGTTTCAAAGCCAAGGCGAGTGAGCTGCAGCATCGGCAGCGGAACACGCAAAATCTTGGTATCAGGAATCCTGAAGAACCTGTTCCCGCACAATGCCTTTGCCAGAGGCGGGAGCCAGAATCCCATCGTATTGGGATTCATTTCGAGCATCTGGTAGGTGAAGTCGTCGATGTCAAGAATATCAAGACCCTGACGGAACTGGTTGTAGTAGAACTTCTTCATGCGGTCATCGCGTGCATCCTTGTACTCGGCGTAATTCTGAAGCAGAATCTTATACGATGGCTCCGAGATATCGACCTTCGCAAGATTTCCTGTCAGCTGAGGTCTGAGTTCTTCCGGGTATTTTTTCAGGTCATCGTTCGTTACCGTCACAGTGTATCGAGATGCCGCATAGTTCACATAGTATCCGCCGCGTTTTTCGTTGTAGATGTACAGGCGAGTACCATCTGTTAACTCACCTACGATACGGTCAATGAGCGCTTCGAGGTCCCGCGTAAACGGCACCCTCTTGTCGAGCATAGCCTTGACAGTAGCGGTATTCCACTGCAAGAGGTTCTCGGCCAATGCCCCGCTGTCCAGCACCTGTTTCTTATAGGTGTCCTCGAATGTTTTGAGGGTTTCAGGGCTGGTTTTCAGCATTGCAGCAAGTTCTTCGTAGGAAAAAGACTTTTCTTCCTTTTGGGTCAATATTGCACCTATTTGTGCAATCATGTCTTTGATTTCAGCCATTTGTGGCCTCCTTTTCTAAGAAAGCCACCGTTCCTGTAGGAAAACGGTGGCAATGTATAAGTTATATGGTTTAGCTTGCAATGCACAACTCGCTGTTGGAAATGTTCTCCAGCCAGTTTTTGTTCATTACATTACCAAAACGATATTTCTTCTGCGACTCGTAGGACAAATCGCAGCCGGAAACGACATCACCGATGGCGTTCAAGTACAGCTCGCCGCTGTAAAAGTCGATGCCGCCGGTTTTGCTGAATTCGTATTCGAGCTTGTCTACATAAGGTTCACGTTTCTTATAGATATTCGAATCGAGATTCTTAGCACGCCCTTCGTTCAGTAAACAAGTCCGATGAAAGTCCGTTACCTTATCGTTACGGTTATATTTCAAGCCACTAAGGATACTTTTACTTTCATATGGGATTGCTTCATGGAAATCATCGCTGCTGATACAAAGACCACACGAATAGTCATCCTTGTCATCGCAATAATTCCACCACTCCAGACTCGCCATAGCAAGGTCAGCCATCTTATCGACGGCTTTTCCGTTGGTGACCATGTAAAAGCTTCCAACGGCGATACCGCGCTCTTTGACAGCTTTCAAGATGTATCGAATTGCCGGTATGTTCAGAGAAATTTCGCCGCCGGTAAAGGTAAGAGAGCTGATATAAGCTCCCTTCTCAAAGCTGTCGAGAAAAGCATCGATGTACTTTTCCTGAATATCGATGCTTTCGGCATCTCCGCGTAGGCAGTGCGCACAGCACATATTGCACCGACGCGTAACTTCTATGAATACGCTGTTTGCGGCATAAATACGCATTTTTTCATGTCCTTTCTGTTATTCTTCCGCGCAATCCTCGTAGTCGTCCATGAAGTTCTCGTTGCGGTCAACGACAACATTCACATCCGGCGGCGCAATTTTAGCCAGACCATAGTTCAAGAAGAACGAGCCGGGAATGTCATCGACATCGCCCCAGTTCCAGCAGCCACAGTTGATTTCCAGCTGTCGTTTGCCTTCGTCCGTCTTGAGATAGTCCATGACAGCACTGCGCAGGACGCTTTCTGGGTCATGGATTTGCTCTGGATTGTAGCTGAATTGCATCAGTGTGCATTCCGTTGCGGATAAGCCAATGACCTCATTGGCGACGATTGTAAAAACTCTTAACATTGGTGTTTACACTCCTTTTTTGTTTTGACGCAAAAAAAGGGCGGACCTCTCAGAAAGGAGAAGTCCGCCCTTTAAGCGAAATTGTGAATTGTACGAAAGGCATAAAACCCTTTCGATATGGGATGTTATCTATCGTACAATACCCATTCTATTCAGTTCGCACATTTTGGCAAGAAAAAATCACCACCTACTTGCATAGGCGGCGACTGATGCTTGCTATTGTTTTAGAGCCTTATTGGAGTTTGCCGTTTCCGAGTCGGCCAGGGCGCGTTCCTGAACCCGTGTCGTCCAGAACGGAACATCCCGTGTACTACACAAATCGGCTTATATGGATTGGATGCTGATTGGATATTTACGGTTTGCAATATCCGCAAGGCGTATATCCCCGCTCGATAAGTTCCTCTCTTGTGCCGGTATACTCCTCTCTGTTTACATCGCTTATTTGAGATGCCGAGGAGCAATCAGGGCGGTGAAATTTGTGAGAATTCGTGTTCAGGATATAGGTCTCAGCTACCGTGTCAGGTTGCTGCGATTCTTCCACCTCGGCGCTAGAGGTTTCGCTGTCCTTATGGTATTCCCCATAAGAGAAAGTCACTTCAGAACCGTCAGAGGTGCAGTAAATATCACCGAGTTCGTCCGTTCTGAACACCTCTACTCCCGCGCTGGCAAGCTTTGCAGGGGTCTCGCTGTGCGGGTGTCCGTAGCTGTTGTCCTTGCCGCAGGATATGACCGCATAAGTAGGGCTCACGGCATCCAGAAATGCCTGAGAGGTGGAGGTACTGGACCCGTGATGCCCGACCTTTAAGACGGTGGATTCGATGTCTTGGCCTGATTCGAGTATCTTCTCTTCCGTTTCCTGTTCGGCATCACCGGTGAACAGGAAAGATGTATCTCCGTAGACAATGCGAATTACAATGGAAGTATTGTTCGTGTCCTCAGGCACGGAATTGACGGCCACAACGGTGACGCTGGCTTCCCCTAGGGTGAATGTATCCCCCACTGCCGGGACCGTAATACCACCGCCTCTCTCGTCCGCACGAGCCTTAAAGTTCCGGAATGCCTTGCTGTCATATTCTGTCACAGGACAGAATGTGACATCGGCTGTGTCAGCCTCGAAAGCACCCGAAAGACCTCCGATGTGGTCTTCGTGGGCGTGTGTTCCTACTACATAGTCTAAGTGTCCCTCTGTCTCGCGCTGTAATACTGAGTATACAAGGTTCGAGTCATCGGCATTGCCGCCGTCAATGAGCATCGAGTGCCCATCGCAGGTGACGAGGGCGGAATCTGCCTGCCCGACATCGATAAAGTGGATGGTAAAGCTGCCGCCTTCCGATACGCCAGCCGTCTCCTGACCGCTTTGTGCGGTAGTTTCTGAGACGACCCCGGATACAGGAAGGCTTCCCGGAGATTCCGGTGTCTGACCGCAGCCTGTGAATGTTAGCGTGAAGAACGCGGCAATTACCGCTGCAGTTCTCCGAAGAAATTCGTGTTTGGTTTGCATGGGTTTTGTCTCCTTTCAAATAAAAAAAGCGGGCCCATCCCCCGAAAGGGATAAGTCCGCTAAAAACGAAATTGTGAATTGTAAGATATCTGGTATCTATCGTACAATTCTATTCTACCGGTATCGCAAGAACATGCAATACTCAAACCGTATCCGAAACCTCATGACACAGCATCCTGTCCGCATAAATACAGCAAAGAACCAAGCCAAGGCTCGCAACGCAGCCGAACGCGACATGTTTCGGGGAAAGAAGGAGCCATTCGATGTCGTTCATTACTTTCACCCAAAACAAAACGCCCATCATAGCAATGATGAGCGGAATAAAGACAGTTCCTGTGTAATGCAGGAATTTTCGGATTTTTCTTTTTTGCATTCTTTAATTACATCTCCAATCATGCTCGCAAAACAGCCTGAACCACATATCTCTGATTCGTTGGGCTGTAATACTCAAACGGATAGCAGGTATACATGATAAGTTTATCGATTCCGTCTGTGAAATTAACGAGGACAGTGCCGTCATCCGCAATCACGGTGCTCGCGTCCGAGGACACATAACCGGGCATTGCTAGGGTGACGGAATACACATATTCCCCGTAATCGGTGTCTACCACAAAGTCATCTCCTATGCTGACATATTGCAGCAGAGAAAACACGCTGTCGTTATGAGAGCAAAGCAGATGCCCTCCGGTCACACCGACTTGGTAAGAACCCGGATACTGATATACCCCGCCGCGTTGATTCAAAAGACTCTGGTCATCGCCCCAGATAAGAGAAGCGTTCAGGCCAATCGCGTCACAGGTAATCGTGCCGTAGGCTTGACCCCAGGCAGCAGGTACAACATCGTCCCAGACAGAGGTCGCTGCACTAACAGGTTCAGGCGTCGGTTCAGGAGTCGGACCCGGGGAGGGTTCGGGTTGCGGTGTAGGAGACGGTTCAAAAGACGCAGCGGGTTCCGGGCCTGGTTCCGGTATGCCGGATAGGTCCGAGATTTGCTGTTCTTCTTCTGCTGTTTCTTGTGTCGCAGATTCAGAGGTATTGAGAGAGGATTCGGATTGTGCTGATTCGGCAGGCAGAGGTTCCGCTTGCCATGAACAGCCTGCAACACTGGTCAGCACAGCCAATGTTGCAACGAGTATCAGTGCTTTGGTTCGCCGCATTTGAGTTTGTCCTTTCTTAAACAAAAAAATATATAAAAAAGCTGCCCTCAGTTCTTGTCGAACCGGGGCAGCCTTTTAGCAACGGACATAATCAGCCATTTTTGTGTTTTTTCCGAGAGAATGTGCGACTTACATTCCTTCGCCTTTCGGATTCCGCATGTGCTCTCGCCGTCGTAATAGAGCAAGATGCCGATATCCTCTGGTATCTCGCCTTTTACCTTCTTGTACAACTCAGTGGGCATCGCATAGTAGTTGCAGTGCCCGACGAAATTGTGCCCATGCTCTGAATGGAAATCGCTGACGGAAATCTTGATTTCGACACAGGTGATGACGGTGTCGAGCGTATACAGATGATTCGCCTTGTGGAAGTGGCACCATTGCTCGGAACAGTGCTCCCTGCAAAAATCTATCGACGAAATATCCTTGATGCAGGTTGCCTCTTTTGCTTTTTGCTGAATCGCGGCAAGCGAAGCACCCGTATCCGTTTCGATAAGCGAGGCCAGTTTGCAGGTCCCATATTTGGTTTCGGAGGTAAAGCATTCCTGAACCCTGACGAAATCGACCAATCCGGATTTGACAGACCCGCATTCTACCGGCACTTCTATGGCATCGAACCCTTGACGAAACAAATCCACCCGATACCCGCCGTAGCTGGAAGGATGCCACGCATGAAGCGCGGCTTCAATATCGCGGGTCAGCTGAGTTTTCGCCATCAGGTATCACCGGAAAATCTGTTGACCAATCTCTACCATCTTACGGCGTTTGCGGTGCAGCGAAACAAGCTGGTACACAGCGACGGCAAATGCCGCAGCGGAAAGTAATTTCAGAATCTTTTTCATAGTGGTCCTCCTTCGTTATTTTTGCAGTTTTGTACTTTTCTATTGTTCGGCGGTATATTGCCGCAGCATAAGTTCCTGTGCCGTCATGACCGTAAACCCTTCCTTTGCCGCCTCATTGAGGGCTTCGTAGTAGTCGTCTACATACAGAGCCTGCGCAGCATTCAGACCGGCAGCTTGGGTCAGAAGTTTCATGACGGAGGTCTTCCGTTCTGGGGTGGCAGTCCCGATGACATCGAGGAACTGTCCCGGATAGTGCATTTCAAGCCACTGCTTTTTATACGGCAGGGTCATACTGTCCTGCACACGGGTGATGCAGTATTTCGGGACACCGTCGCAGCTTTCGAGGAAATGCTGGACAAGCGTATTGGCTTCCCCAATTTCGTTGAATACCCTGTACCCGCCCCGGTTCTCAGCCTCATACCGCAGTAGCCGTGCCCTGTGTGCATCAGCAGTCGCGTCGAGTTTCTGTTCCCGATAATGGATGAGAAGGGTATCGTCGAAATCGAAGAACATCATACGAATTTTAGAGAAATTCATTGGTCTCACCTTCCTTCAGTTTCTCGCTGATGCAATTTCATGCCGAACAACATCAGCTTCGGTGTAAAACTCATCGCTGTAGTCGTCCTCATTCGTCTCCTGACAGACCTTGTGTCGGTGCGGCGCGGAACCTTCCTGCTCGATGAAAATACGCCAGGCACCGGAGGAGTAGCAGACAAAAAGCACCGTGCCGTCATCCAAATAGAGCCTGACACCGGCAACATCGAAGCATTCGATTTCATCCTCGAAGTATTTGGAATTATCCAGACAAACGGTATCGTCACTGTAGCCGTAAATTTTGACCATTCTTTTACCGCCCCCTTTACTCGATTACAAAATCCTTTGTGGCTTCCTCTGCCTTACTGTATCGGCTCGAATTGCGCCTTGCAGCCTGCAAGAGAACATCACGCTCGGCATCGAGTGCCGCCTGCATCGAAGTCTGCTGTACCTGCTTGGCACGAGATGTACGAGCGTTCTTGTACTGCGGATACTCTGCAACGATTTTATCCATCAAAGCCCAGCGTTCCTTATCGGAAAGTGCATTCAGGTTGATGTTGTCGCGGCGCAGCCGTTCAATCGCATAGTCCAAATACGCGAATTCATCCGCAGACGGGATAGCTTCTATATAGTCCCGCATCGTGGCGGGAGGACCGTTGTAGGTCGCCATCGCTTCATTGTACAGCGTTTCTGCAACCTCTGACCCGTACCACTTATCCGGCTCATAGCCATGATTCCGGTACACTTCCGCTACCCATAAAGGGAATGCTTCGCTGTAGGTCATGATGTCCCCTCCTTCTCAAAAATCCCCGAACGAGAGCTGACGGCTCTGCGAGACCGGGATATTCGTCTTTGGCTTTGACGAGTGCTTGATTTCTCCGTACTTGGTGAGATTCCGGCATTTATATCCGTAGCCCTTCTGTGCGGCAGAAATCGACTTGTATCCGTATCCGCTTGCATCGTCCAGCACCTGGTCCTTGTCGTTCAGATTGACGACAATGTACCGCACATCGTTGGGCTTAGAGAGCCGGGACGAACGAATAACGGTATAGGGGATGCGCTTATCGAATTGAGGCTTTTCTTCTTCCGGGTCCGGTTCGGGCTTTGCGACCTTCTCCTCTTCCGGCATTTCAAGCTGAACATCGACCCCTGCCTTAACGAGGGATTCGAGCGTAGAGGCAAGGGTCTCGTACCGCGTATTCTCCACGGTATTCGTATCCTTCTTCTTCCGCTCCTTCCAGACCTTCAGCAGCTGGCGTTCGCTGAAATTGATGATGAGACCACGGTCTTTGAGCATCTTACGAACAACATAGGTGGAAAGAGAAGCGTAGTTCGCATATTCTCCGATATGGTGCTTGATATCCACCTCGGTCTTGGACATAGCTGCTTCGAAATCCCTGTGATTGTCGAGCCAATCCTCAATAACGCTGAGCAGTTCCTTCTTGGACATGGATTCCTCTGCCAGCTGCTTGTTTTTCCGGACATAATCCTCACAGGCAGCGAGAATCGAATCGTAGCCGTTCATAGCGCTGTTATCGACGATTTGACGGTTCGAAGCATCCACAATGATGTACTGCTCACCACGGCGGATGATAGAGATACCTTCATCAGCCGTCTTCTTTTCTTCCTTGTCATTGCCGCCGACATCGAATTCCGGCAGAGAATCATCGGTCATGATTTGCTCGATGATGGTATCGAGGTCCTGCGTATAGTCCTTGGAAATCGTATAGCTTTCTGCCTTGGCAAAGACCTGCTTCGTGATACAGGTGATTACCGCGTCCAGGAACTTGTCAGGGTCCGGAATCTCGATTTCATACATCATGTTATCGCGGATATTCCAGACAACACCCTGCTTTAACCCGGTAGCCAGCATATAACATGCACATTGCAGGAAATGCTTGTGCGCGAGCGAAGATACGAATTTCAGCAGATAGACCTTGTTGTCCTTCACGACATCCGCCATGCCGCTGATAACAAGTTTCTTCTTCACCTTGGTATCTACCACGGCAGTCAACTCACAACGTTCCTGTACGGACTCGTCGGGAGTGAACACCATAGACAGGCGCTTGTTCAGGTCGGTTTCCTGCGCTCTCGTAATAAAGGGCAACTCAACCTGCTTCACATACCGGTCCTGGCTCGTCATCAGCATCGTCAGGAACAGAACCTTCTCCTCCACGGATTTCCAGCTGGAAGGCAGCGCTACCTTTTTGTCGTTATGCAGGTACATGTAGAAGGCAATCGCGCTGTCGATATCGTAGTAGTCGAAGAAGTTCGCCTGCTGGTAGATGCTGATGCAGGGAGCCAAATCAATCATCGCATCCGAATGCTTGATTTCGATTTCATGTACATCTTTATGGAAGACCGGCGTCGTATTGATAAGCTGGTAGCAGTGCTCTACATCCTCATCGAACTTGAAATCGAACATCTCAGAGATATCGAACTTTGTATTGAACTCCTGATTCATCTTAACGGGAGTCATCAGGGTCTTATCGCTGACCAGCCCAAATCTGTCCTCTTTTTTCGGAGGCTCTACAAAGATGACCTCATCCTTACCGCGACTCGCCGCAACGCAGAAAAGGTTTCTCAGAATCTCATACCGCGCCATAGGCTGAAATACACGGGAACACCAGTAGGATTCCGTGAAATCAAAGACAACGCAAATAGGGCGCTCCATGCCTTTACTGCCGTCAAAGGTCGTAAAGATACCGACATCTGCGCCAGGTGCTACATGCTTTTCACCGTCCGGTTCCTTGATGCTGGCATATACATGGTTCTTGTCATAGAGGTTGCCGGGTCTTGCTTCCAGTTCATTCAGAACCTTTACCATAGACCCCGTTCTGGCACCGAGACACAGGACATCCTTCGGGTTCTTGGTATCCAGATAGTCTACCACCTGTTCACGGGACATGGTCGATACCTTACAGTTCTTGTTCACGCCGTTGATATCCTTGCCCCAGATATTTCCGAGCCGCTGTGCGAGGTCATGGGACAGGCGGAAACATTGCGTGAAATTGACCTGGGTGTGCTTGCCTAAGAATTTATGGATGAACGACCAGATATCCAGCGAGGTCTGGTCATAGATTTTTTGCTTCATGTCCCCGACTGCGATGATTTGAAGACCGGGGTTCGATTCCTTGATGTATTCGAGCATCTTCGAGATTTCCTCGTTGATGTCCTGATACTCGTCGATGATAAGCACGTCAAAGTGCCCAACAGGAACGCGCTTCCTCAAGACCATCCCAATCTGCTCGCCCTGTCCGACATTCTTGATGCCGCGCCGGTACAGGATTTTCGAGGCAAATCCATGATAGTTCTGGACCGTGACATTATCGTTCAGAATCTTTTCCTGCGCATCGAGTTTCAAAAGCCGGTTATAGGTCAGGTACAGAATTTCCTTAGAGGAATCAAACTCGTTGCACAAAACATTGATGGTGGATGTCTTACCGCTTCCGATACAGGCATCGCACAACACATTTTTCCCGTCAAGCGCCAGCCGTACAAGGTCCTGCTGTTCGCTGGACAAGTCTTTGAGCGTCATTGTAATCCCTCCGAATAGTAGATTGGCAGGCAACAAAAAGACCCTGACAGCCGTTAAACAGCCGCCAGGGTACAGTTTTTAGTCTATAATATAGATTGTATGCAGTTCGCACGAATGTGCAAGGGGCTGTTGATAAAAATCGCTGTTTGTATATTTTATTTCATCGCTGACCGCCAGCAGATTTTGTCCTCACACTCTTGGCATTTCAGGTAGACGACATTGCCGTTTGTATACGGACAATAATTCCCCAAACTCAAACCTTTTTGAAATATTTCTCGACATACTCATCCGGCAGTGTAATGTGCATCTTATCCGGTCCGGTGAATTCCTTGAAGCTCTGCTCGCCACCGCACCAGACCAGACGCCAGATGGTCCCACGCTTTACCCGATATGGAATTTTCTTGCCATTTGGACCAATGGCATCGAGCCATACATCGAACGGCTTGACGCACTTGTAGTTGGTATTGTACATGACAGCCCCTTACTTCTTTTGCAGCACCCAAATCTCGACATTCACATTCCAAGCATTGGCGGCTTCTTCAATGAGATTCAGCACCGTTATCCAGTTTCCGCCTGCCAACCCGCAGCCGAGACCGTAAGGAACGCGGAAAGTTGCGTCATGGTATTCTTTCATTACTCTGAAAAGAGCCGTTCCCAGCGCCGCATAGTTCGTCTGACGCTTATCTCTGCCGAAACTCAATTGCCCGAACAGATTAGCAACATACAGCTGCGGGGCGACCTGAACCACCTGAAAGTCACCGAGTTTCTTAGGATTGCAAACTTTCACATATTCGTCGAACACGACGGGCCACTTATCCCGAATCTGTCTGGCAAGACCCGCACCCATTGCGGCACGACAGTTCACCTGATGGCAGATGATAGTATTCTCGTTACGAGTCGGCGGTGTTAAGATATTGCCCTCAATAAGGTTGACACTCATAGTCATTCACCAATGTCTAAGATTTCTTATTTTCTCGCTGCAAACCCCAGCAGCTCATTGTAAATGCGGGTCGCGATTTCAAAAAACTCGGTGTCGCAGATTTCCTTTCCGCGCAGGAAACGGTTGTCCTTCTGCATCTCTGCTGCGGTATTTGCCACGATAGCCCAGATGCAGCTGTTGATGACAACGGGCGGCACAATGTCGTCTGCCCAATTCTCAACCGCATATTCGCTGACCGCATATTGCGTATCATACACTTCATCGTTCAGCTTTGCGCTATAAAACTTTGCCTGTCTCTCGCCCATGATAGAGTTTATGATGCTTCGGGCAGTCGCGATATCTTTGCCTTCGACATTGCAGATTTCAGGACCAAAGAAGCCATTCGTCTTGTTGCTGAGAAGGACGAGCTGCATCGCCAATGTCGTGGCGCACTTGGAAAACTTTTTTGCGGTTTTATCCGGTATCTCAACAGGAATATATTCAGCCGCAGGACCCTGCAGATAGTATTTCTGTGTATCTTTTTTGTCGTGCGAACTCTCGAACAAAATCGAGGGCAACGCAACCATAATCGCTTCATTTACATTTGCTTTAACAGTTCGTAAAACTGCGATATTTGTCAGCATGCCTTTATCCTCCTCGCCTTTTATTGAGCCTGATACTTGGCGATAATTCGTCTTGCTTCCCTTTTCGGTACGCCGAACATCGATACAGCAATCCGACTCAGTTTATCCTTCTGTGTGGGGTCTGTCAGGAGCACGATGCGATGTAAATCATGGATGTCAGTAGCGACAACCACCTGAGCATACCCGATTTTATCCTCATCGAACAGCCGCTTTAGTTCTTTTACAAACTCTTCCCTGTTGAGTTTAAGCATATAATCGCTGTTAATGAACATGTCGAGTGGGAAAACATGCTCGTTATCGACCTCCTTCGGATGCGCATTTGCAAGGTCAAGTTCCGGGCGGAACAGGGTCTTATCATGCACCAAGCCATAAATAATGCCGGCCGCTTCTCCGCTTTTGCAATCAACTACAAACTGTCCTCGTTGTGCATCAGCCATAGGTTGTCCCCTCCGCCAGTTTTTCGTATATATTCTGTGTGCGTGTATTGTTTTCGTCTTTGTGCATGAGCACGACATTTGCCATGCTGGTATAGTAGCTGGCGTCACTGTTACCTTCTACGGTAAATTTTATGTTCTGCCCGCTATCGACTACTTCGTAGCTGATGAGTTTGTTCGTCACCCACTGATTATTGTACCGAAAGTATATGTAGTTGTATTCCGTGGCTGCGGTCTCAGGCGTCATGTTTTTCTCCGAACCCACCGACTCGACAGTCTCAGGAGTTGCCATCTGAATGATTTGCGCAGGCAAGTCCTTGATGCCGTCAATCGTCTTGTCTGCCACCTCACTGCATCCCTCGAATGCTACAGAAATGGTTGCGACAGCAAGAAGGAAGAGCGTTTTGTGGATGAACGAGAGAAATCGCTTCATAGACATGCCCCTGAAATATCTTCGATGATACGGAATGTTTTGCTTGTTTTGATACTTGCATTATACCATGAAGTTGTATTGAATACAACGATGAACGCTATATGTTCACGGATTAGATACATTTTTGGCAAAGCAAAAAATGCCCGAAAAAAGAAAAGACCCGCCTGTTAGCCGCAGGCAGGTCTTTCTTTGCAGTGAGCATTTAAGGTCGGCTCTGGACCCTATTCGTCTTTACCGAAGCAGCGTCACAAACGCTGTTTGGCATATTCTATTGTATGCGGGTCGCACGGGTCGTCAACTATGTTTTGCAGCTACACAGCAAAAAGGCGTCTCACCCGCTGATGCAGGCAAAACTCCTAATTGGCTCAGCTTAATCTTCGAGGTCGAAGCTATACCCTTTCTTGTCCATTGTCACGAAGCCATTGCGGGTCTGACATATGCTGTCACCGAAATAAGCTTCGAGGGTCATGCCGGTGTCCTCGCCATCTAGCCACTGCGGGCGCATATAGGCCGCAAGGTCATACAATACGCCGACTGCGTAGGCAATCAGTTCATCGCTGTTCATCGCTTCGTTGACCGCATCGTCATCGGCCTCGACAGGGATACCGATGGAGGCGGTAATGGTGTCTGGTGTGTTGTCGTCTACGTGACGAGTAGCGGTTAGCTCAAATTTCAGGATGTTAGTTTCCATGATATATTCTCCTTTGTGTTAATGGGTATTTGCTTATTGCATTTATAATTTTAGGACGTTCGCATAGCTGGTCAACTACCCCATCACCCTGAAATCCGACTAGGCCGGATTTTCCGAAAATTTCTTTTGGAAACAAAAAATAGCCAGCACAGAACTGAATCTGTACGGGCTGGTATTAGTCATGAGGATGTTCGTAGCAGGGTTCAGGTGGCATACCATGCGGGTCAGGCTCGGGGAAGCGGCCATGGTCCCCGATGATTTCCGAAGTACGGATACCGTTCGCTTTCCGGCAAGCCTCGATTGTCTTAGAAAGCACTTCCTTGACATCGCGTGGGTTCTTGATACGACGGATATCGATTTCCGGCGTCATGGCATCCGTGGAGCAGAGATGAATGCTACCAACACGGCACAGACGCTCATAGAAGTTCTGCTTGAACGCGATGTCCCGGACACGGTACAGCTGAATCTCATCCTCGCGCAGGTTAAAGCAGCCACGCTGGATGATGAGTTTGGTCTCGGTCAGGGTATATTTCGTAAAGGACAGCGGCAGAGAAAAGATGGTGTGGCGTTTTCGGTCGGTCCAGAGAATTTTCTCCTTGTCTAAGTCGATGCCGAACTCGCCGTTTTTGAGGGTGGACATGGTATGGCTCCTTTCGTGATGGGATTTGTTTGGGTTGTTGGTACTGACTTTATAATGAGTATATTATACAATGTTGCGATGATTTTAGCAATCCTATCAGGGTACTTGTGTTCAGAGATTGTTTGGCATGGTGCTATTTCCATTAGCCGTCACCCGATTTTTAAGACCTTTTATATACACCTTGTTTAATTTATAGAATGAAGCAACTTCAGTATTACTACAGAAAAATAGGCATTTGTTTATTGCAGATACTTGGTTTATTGTTGCGACAACAACCGTTCCATTCAGTCGCTTCAGAATAGGGCATGAACCTTTGGATGTAACTATACAAATTGACGGTGTTAATGGTGTAAACAGGAATGTTGAATTGCTATAAGCGCAGGTTCCAAACCCGGAATCCGGAAGTAGGAATGTGCTGTGCGGATTTTTTAGTATCACTGTGCCATCGCTATGCAGATTCAATGACTTTTCGACAATCGCCCATTCTTGCGGTGTGAGATGCGGGTGTTCACTTTTCTGTGTGAATCGCATGAATGCATAATATGTCATGGGGTCATTAAATTGTGGTAATGATTTGATTTCTTTCATATACGCAGGCGAACGATATAACATTCTTAATGCGTATTTCCCCAGCCATTCACTATCACTTAACGAGAGTTTTGTATTTGCTTTAATACTATTTATCGCCTTTTTGATTTCACCTGCATCTTCATGTTCGACATCGTTTGCAAGTAAACTTGTTTCTATTAAATTTTCGTGTTCCTTCCAAGCGGAAACCTCTGTTAATTCATAAAGCTTATCGCAAAGGGCAAAGGAACTATCGTTTTTTCCTGTCTCTCTGTCTCTTCTATTAGGATTCGTGCCGTTACTATATACATAATATTTGTTGTTGCTTCTTAGGAAGTGTTGGAGCCTATATCTTGGTAAATAATGCTGTTTCGTAGTTACTTGTTTCACTGTTTGCTCCTTTTTTAAAACCAAAAATCGAAAGCCTCCCACCGTAGTCAGCATGTTACTGATTACGATGGGAGGCTCAAACCTTTTGTGATAGTCTTATTATACCATACTTCGTGAATTACTCAAGGCCAATTTTAATAATTTAGTCAATGTCCACAGTTACCAAAATCCTCTGTGAGGACGAAGGCGCTCTGGACGGATGTATTGGGGTTGGTTCAGAACATCTGCCTCAGCGTCGAGTGCTGATAAGGACTGTTATGGTTTTTGGGGTGATGGTGGTTACGATGTCATGGTGAGCGCTTGTTACGGTTTTGTTCGTTACTGTGGCATATCAATCGTCGTCATCATCATTCTTATCATAGCCACTGCACTCTTCACGATGTTCGCAAAAATCGCAACAGCAATCATCTGTAAACTCACCGGTTTCCCAGCATAAGTCGGTAGGATACATTACAAGACCTCCTTTCACATATCTCTAATTATTCTCTTCTGATTTGCTTACCAGTGTTTTTTCTTCCGATTTTAGATAATCCATAGTTATTATACACCATTTCTGTCCTTTTCAAAATGATTTAGTACATTCTTAGCTTTCTCTTCCAGAACCCGGTCATTCATATTCACATCGATGAGTCGGTACATAAAGGATGCAATATGGTCAGGAGTAAACACCTGTCCCGCCTGAGCCTTGCCACGGTAGCGGTTGAACTCATTGAAGAAGATGGCCATGACGTCTTCGCCATTCCAGTTATCGGAATTGACGAGGTCGGCAATCTGGCAGACATTGTCGATGAAATCGTTGATGGCTTCCTGATTCTCCGTAATAGACATACGGACAGAGGCGTACTCCTCCAAGAGCACATCCAGCTTATTATTCTGCTTCTTATCCTCTTCCAGAGCCTTAGACAGGGCACTGTAAATCCAGTTATGGAAGGTGCTGTAATCCATGTCTTTCAGTTTTTGAAGACCGTTCTGAGGGTTGTAGCGCTGGGCGACAAGGGCACAAGCCGTGAAAATCATACGGTCCTGCAAGTCTGTCATACCGAACTTGAAATGCAGGCTGTTGTTGATTTTCTGCGTGATTTCGAAGATGTAGTTGCTGTCGAGTTTTTGGCTCGTACACAGGCGGATATAGTAGTCCTTGTTTTCCAAGTGCTTGGACGCATCAGACAGCTCGATTTTGTTCTTGAACACGCGGATAGCACCGCCGCTATAGAGAATACCGATGGTCTTGGAGTATTTCTTGGCAACTACATCAATGTTCTTGAACAGTTCCTTGACATGCTTTTCCTTAGAAACACCTTCTGTTTCCGATTTCGTCTCCAGAATGATGGCGAGTTTGCTGGCGTTATCCGGCAGATACCAGCCATCCGGTTTATCATTACAGCCACGAAATCCCAACTGATTGAAGGTAGTGATTTGCCCAGTCCCCTGCTGCACTCCATCTTCAGTCTTATCAAAGCCAAGAACCAGCTTGGCACTGTCACGAACCTCATCCTCTGTACGCATTCCCTTACTCATAGTATCCTCCAAAAACAAAACCCCCGATGCCAAAACATCGGAGGCGTAAAAATCAATCATTTATCGTTAAGAATCCCCAGCAACTCATCGAGGCTGGTCACATACCGGTATTTCTCTGCCATCTCGTCAGGCACCGGAATCAACTCGTTCATATAATAAAAAACCTGTACGCCGTTGCTGGCGCATTCATTGTACTTGTCGGTATCCCGCTGCTTTCGTGCCTCGAAATCCCTGTCATCGCTGCCGTAGGGGTAAAAGTGTTGCACACCCTGACATTCGATGGCGATGTTCTTGCCCGGCAGGAAGAAATCCAGGCGCTTCTTCCCCATCCATGGGAACATCTTTTCCCGCTGATACTCGATGCCGTTGCATTTCAGCATCATGAGCACATCGTTTTCGAGGTAGGACTTCTCGCGCAAGAAATCTTCCGTGTTTCGGTAAATTACCGGCTTGGCAGTTTGACTGATAGCCTTGTTGGGGTTCAGCTTCTTGTAGTGAACGGTCGTAGGTCGGACATAGACGACCTTGCCGCTTTGCAGATGCCGGAAATGCCCGCAGCGCTCAGATTGGAGTACACAGAACCCTGCAAATGCACGTTTCCCGGCACTGTCATTCACATAGACCACGATGCCCTTTTTGAGGTCCACGATAGTCTGCTTGGAGATGTTCAGGTATTCTCTTACATCCTTGACTGATTCCTGCTCACCGTTTGCATGTACGATGCGCTGCTCGACTTTCCGACTCAGACACCGCCGTTTCCAGAGACATATCGTGTGCAGCCAGATTTGCAGTATTAGCGCCGCTGAGCTCGGAGCCGTCACAGAGTTCCGTATATGTAGGGAATCGTGCTCGGTTCGCAGCCACCGTTCCAGCAGGTTGCCAGACTCGTTCAGAACGGAAAGGTAGCCGTATACCCCATTCCGGGTGTTCACTGCCATCATCAGTCCGTTCACGCCGAATTCTTTCTCGGCCCTTCTCAGCTCGACAAATGCCGCCATTTCCCGCATCCGCCAGTTATCGGTAGGCTTGACCATAGCACAGGTGTTCTCGCCCTCAAAGCCCACAAGAATTGGCCATAGGAAGGTCGTATCTGCCTTTCTATGGACAAGGATATAGAATGATGCGCCGTAGGTGTCATCCACCTTGATTGCGTACTCATCGTATGGTTCAAGCCCATACTCGCCACTGTTCAGTCGGAAATCACCGATGACCGATTCGTTGTCGGTCGTGAGTTTCGCAATGGTAGGCAGCTGCAAGATACGAGTAAGGCTCTTGACGACCTTATAGCAATCTGTTCCCTGCCTCTGCATCCGGTACTTGTCATGCGTCAAGTAGAATTCGCGTTGCCATTCGGCGCTATTATTATTCATTTAAAATCCTCGCTCCCGGCTACTTAGTGCCAAGAATCTGTAGGTATGTTACTTTTCTGCATCGAGTGCTTTTAGCATCTGTTCAGCTAATGCCACCGAAAGCAGCGGCGGGACCGCGTTGCCGATTTCTAAGCGTTTCAGGCAATCCGAGCCGTAGAACTGATAGTTGTCAGGAAAACTCTGCAACCGTGCTCCTTCGCGTATCGTAAGTGCCCTCGAATCTCTCGGATGGATGCATCTTGATGAGGAGGGGCAGGCAAAGTTCCGTGTGATGGTAGTGGCGGGTTTCTCCCACCAGAGTTTTGCGTAGGTGTTCTTGAACCCGCTCTTAGGTCTGAGTTCTTCCGGCAAATCATCTTTGCCTTGCCCATCTTTGAGCGCCGCCATGATTCTGCGATGATGGGCGCTGTTGTTCGGGGCTTTATGCTCCGTGAGCGTAGCGGATGCACTCTGCCGGACCCATTGAAGGAATGTATTGCCGGGAGGAGCGGCATACACGGTGCTTTCCTCCCCGCACGAGAGCGCAGGCAGGTCTTTAAGTGCATCTTGCAGCGTCACATACGGTAGTAGTCCTTCTCCGTGGGTAGGTTCCGGGTATTGAAAGTCATTCTCGCCCAAGAACCCAACCAGAATGACCCGTTCCCGCAGCTGCGGTACACCGTAGTCTTCGGCATTGAGGATTTTGTATTGGAGGCTGTACCCAATATCCTCAAATTCCTTTCGGACATGCTCAAACAGGGCTCCTTTATCCATGCTCAGAATGCCTTTGACATTCTCAAACAGGAAGGCTCTCGGATGCAGGATACAGAGAACGCGCTTGTATTCCATGAAAAGATTTGCCCGCGCATCCATCTGCCGTTTACCGAGCGTGGAGTATGACTGACACGGCGGGCCACCGACTACGACATCAACTGTCCGGTTTCCTATCGTTTGACGCAGGACATCTTCGGACAAATCTTTGATGTCTTCTTGCAGTATATTGACCGCAGGATGGTTGAGGGTATATGCTTTCGCAATATCCTTTTGCATCTCGTTTGCCAAGATGATTTCAAAGCGGTCGTTCCTTGAAAACCCGTAACTCAATCCACCTACACCCGCGAACAGGTCAGCAACGGTATATTTTCTTGTCTCTGGCATGATGACTCCAATAAAAAATCCGGCACGAATCACTCACGCCGGACAATGACTTTCTTGCTCTTCAATTTTGCTCAAGATACGGTACAGTTCCGTTCCCACGACTCTTGCGAGTTCACAGGGAACTGCATTCCCGATTTGCTTATACTTGCTCGTCAGATTCCCGCAAAAGACCATATCTTTCGGGAATGTCTGGATAGCGGCTGCTTCTCTATAGGACAGCCGTCTGGTACTACCTTCCTCACCGAACTGCCAAAGGTCTTTGCCGACCTTCACCATGTCAGGCGACCCGGGCCATAGAGGTACTTGCTTAGCCATCGCGGGAATCGTGAACGATACGCTGTCCCAGCCGCGTTTCCGGTTCCGGGACATGTAGCGCGAGGAGTAGGCTTCTTTGCAGATTTCATCCTCTGCCGCCGGTGCTAATTCCTCTAACGCCTGCCGGATACTGATGCGGTCAGGAAACGGTGCAGGAGCCTTGAACTCTACACCATACTTCTCAGCAAGGTCTTTTCGGATGCCTACAAGGAGGATTCGCTGTCTATCTTCCGGGACATGATAGTCCGCAGCATTGACAAGGTTGATGGACACCACATATCCCTTGCTCTCGAAATCCGCGATGATAGCGTCCTTGATTTTTCCGCCACCCAGCGTCAGCAAGCCTTTGACATTCTCAGCAAGGAACAGCTTTGGCTGCTTCTTTTCTACCAGCTTGACGCAATGCCGGTAGAGCACATTCCGGCTATCGTCGATTTTCCTCGGTCCCGACAGGCTGAAGCCCTGGCACGGGAATCCAAAGGAAGCAATATCGCAATCTGGGATGGTATCGTAGTCCACTTTGCCGATGTCGCCTTCTACCACCGTGGCATTGCTCCACAGCCTATGTGTCTCACAGGCATCATGATTGAAGTCGTTCGCCCATACCGTATGAAACCCAGCCTGCTCTAAGCCGATATCAAGTCCCCCTGCACCGGAAAACAGCGAAACATGCGTGTATTCTTTGTTCTTATTCATTTTTGGTCCTATAAAAACCGATGCAGAATCACTCCGCATCGGATACTTATTTACAAAAAATGAGCGTTAAATGCGCGGAATGCACAAAAAACACACGCGCTCATTTATCGAACGCACGCGTGTGTTTAAGATGCTTTTTGTTGGTCGTTGTGCTTAAAAAAATAGCGGTACCTTCAACGTCTTTGCGCCGCATCGGCGATTCGCTCTTTCGCAACAACAAAAAAATCGGCATCCTTTTCGATGCCGATAAAGTTTCTATTCGTATTTATTGCCGCCACGCCGGTCGAGCCGCTTCCCATACAAAAATCAAGGACCGTATCGCCCTCATTCGTGTAACTCCTGATGAGCCACTGACACAACGCCACGGGTTTCTGTGTGCCGTGTGCCGCGCATTTCTGCTTATCAGTGGCAAATGTCAAAACACTCGTGGGAAATCTCTCGGTGCTGTCGTAGCTTTTTGCCTTGTATTTCCCGTAATCCTCAGTCATCTTGGAGTTCCGCTTATGCTCCGCCGTTGAGACCTTTCTCGGATGCCCCGAGGTTTTCTGAGGGTTGTAGGTGGGCAGTTTCTTGTAAAACACCAAGATGTCTTCATGCGCCCTTAGCGGCATCCGGTTCGCGTTGAGGAATCCTACCGGAGATGTCTTTTGCCAGATTAGGTTATATCTCCACGGAATGACTTTGCTGTCCATCAGGGTCTTGGTGTATGCCCCCGCCGAGAAAAGAATCACAGCACCGTTCTCGGTCAGGATTCTATCCAGCTGCGTCCATATCCCCTGCTGTTTATTTTCAGTCCAAATAGACATAGCATCAGCATAGGAAATCCCCGCCTTGTAGCAGGAAAGAAGAAACTCAGGTTGGCTTAGGCGTTTGCCGTTCTTTTCAAGAAAATCATCAAACGGCAATACCGTATCCCAAGCCTGATGCGTAATACCGTAGGGAGGGTCCGCTAAGACGAGGTTCACAGAATGTGCCGGAATCCCGTTCAGTTTCTCGCAGCAGTCTCCCTGCATCAGCGTAACGGCGCTCATGCCTGACCTCGGAACAGTTCCTTCAAGGCATCCAGCTGGTCAGCCTGAACCCTGCCGTCTCGAATGATTGTGAAGAATCTGCCATCATCGAGCAAAGCCCTGTCCTGCTGCCCGTACATCGTCACGATACCCATGTGCCGGCCTTTGAGGTAGTTCAGCATATCCTTTTCCGGGAACTCTTCCCGGAACCGCCACGAACAGATGCTGAACGGAGCATACTTATCAATGAAATCCTCGCTGTCGCTGTGAAATGCCTCGTCCCGATTCCGGTATCTGTGATGCCGCGCCGTAGTTGCAAGGATATCTACCCCGTGGACTGTGGGTGCATCGGTATCGACCAGAGGCCCGAACACGACCAATTCCTGTACCTGAAACACAAAAGGTCTTTCCGCCTCGCTCTTATTGATGAGAATGGCTCGCTCAATCGCTTCCAGACACCGTTTCTGTGCAAGCGCTCGTGAATATTGCCGCTTCTTTTCCGCCATGATTATTTCCTCCGCAAAACAAAAAGCCCCGCGCAGACATTTCATCCACGCGGGGCTAAAACAAACCATGAGATTTTAGAAAACTGCTGCCGTCTGCAAAACGACCGGCACCACCGTACCGAGCACCAGTGTCAAGGTCATCATGACTGCCATGACAAGAGAAGCAGCCTTCTGGGCTTTCTTCCGATTTCGCATCTTTGTACCTCTTTTCGAGAAAAATCAAGCCGCAGAGAACGAATCCCTGCGGCTTACATACTAAATCACCTTATATTCTCCATTGTATCCAATTCGCACGAATGTGCAACTGCCATGCACCGAACACGTAAATTTTCAGTCACCGGGCTTGTATCCTTCCTTTCTGCAGCCCGTTAGCACCCTACCGAACGGCAGCAGCTGAATTCCCAGCGCGTTGCCTATCCCAAACTGCTTCGTCCAGAACGGAAACAAGGCGAACCCCTTCCCGCGCCATTCGTTCTTGTATTCTCGTGTACTTTTTTGTATCTTTTTGTTGTTTTCTCTATTGCAATTCCGCCAGCGCTTCTGTATAATAGTTACAGAATGATACACAAAGCTACAAAATGATACACGCGAAAGGAGTCGCCGTATGTTTTCCATCAAGCTGAACGCCCCTGTCCTGCTTCGCAAGCAGCTGCCGGTGATTGCCAAGGCATTGCATGTTGATGAGAAGGTCCTTGACGATTTTCTATCCGTTTCGGCTTTCTATGGAGTTAAAGATGGCAAAGGTACGATTGTTCCGATAAAGAAAACGGATACCGTTGTCCATATCGATTATAAGGCATATGATAGCTACTACTTTGTTGTCGAAGCTATCCTGCAATACGCCAAAGACATCGATGCCTCTGTTACTCTCCCTGTCATCACTGAAATCGAACTCGGCACAGATGTTTTCAAGAAGATGCCTCCTAACCAGCTTTCAGATATCGTATATCTAGCAAAACTGCTCCGCGATAGCAACGACCGCATTCCAAGGCTAAAAGAGTTGAATGCGCCGTACATTCTTGTTGCCAACGAGTGCGCACACCTGTGCAAAAAGGTGGAGTGCCTTGAAGACAACGCACACATGCCGTCCCCCTCCAAAGACTTAGACGGACATGTATATGCTTCCTTGCATGATATCGGTTATTCGATTCTTGACGGCTGGCTGAACAAGGATGACAGTTCCGAGTATAATGATAAGGAGAATGCGGGATATGACCCCGATAAGCTGGCGGCGCTCGTCAAGAAAGCCATCGGTACGCGGACACAGGAGCAGTTTTCCCAGACATCGCATCTCGGCCGCGTATATGTGAACCGTCTTGCGAACGGCAAAACACAATCTCAGCCTACCGAGGTTACCTTGAAGAAAATCGCCAAGGCAACGGATGCCGTGACGGAAAACGAGCTTCGTCAGGCATGCGGTTATGAGCCGCTTCCGGGTGAGGATGTCGTGGAGTCTAAGAAACGCATCGAAACCGTGGACGACTACACATGGATTCACGAGAACATCAATTATTTCCTCGAATTCCTGAAAGCGCAGATTCCGATGGCGTTGCCGCTGTATAATCTCGTCATCCTCGAGAATCAGTACATGAGCATCCACAAGGACGGCTATGACCTTTTCGGTATTCATCGCTGCTCAACTCCCGTCGAGTATTCAGAGGATGGTGCTGTTGCGAATGTCATTTACCCCGTTACTTTCGATTGGACAAATTTTCAGCGTGGCATCCGCCTTTCTGTGGCCGTCGGGCTCTTGGGTCATTACAGCAAAAACAATGAGCTGTACATTACCGACTACATCACCGATGTCGATGCACTGTACAAGTATGCACCCTTCTTGCGCAAGGCTATCGACAAAGTAGGAGAGAATTTCAGGGAAAGCGGTGTAGATATTCAAGACTTCCCTGTTTTTTACTATACTATAAACCTGAAGAAGGCATTTACAGCAAGGCATGTCTTTGCGAAAATGGAGAAGTTCCTGACCAGTCTTGTGAAAGTTCGTGTGGATGCACTCGGATTCTATGCTGACAACCTGAGCGACGAGACCTTCATCAAGTTCCTTAAAAACCATAAGAAGGTCATGACGAACGAGTACGCCGACAACGAAATCAAGGATTTCTACGAGAATGTTGTTGTACGGCATGGCGACATCGAGGACTTCTTTGCGGAGAACTCGGACTATAACAGCAAAGCCGCTATCGTCGCCTATGTCATCCAGAATGAGGCTTCGGACGATACCCCCCGCCGTCTGGTAGACGGATTCACCTTTGACGATGACGACAAGGAAGATAGACCCTGTGTTGCCGCATCGAAGCGGGAAATCGAAGCATGGCAGAAAGAGCATCCCGGCAATGGCTTTAACCTGAAAGTGTTCTCTGACACTCTGAAAAAGTATGCCGATGAGTTGGGCTTAGAGTTCGGTGACGTGTACTACTATCTGGTTGTCGAGGATGACAAGGCTGACGAGATGGGCGTTCGCGTCTAATACTTAACCTATAGCCTCTGACTATCCCAGACCAAAAATAATGCTGCTACCCGTTAGCTGGGCGGCAGCATTTTTGTTTTTCGTTCTGAACATGCATTATCCCGCACTGGCATCCGCACCGGGGGCCTTTCTGCTGGGGTTCCGGTGAGTACCCTGCTTGCTGGCGGCAGGCGGCAAGTAGTGCCGGTGCTCTGTGGGCCATGCGGAAATTCGGGCAAAAAGAAAACGAGAACTGCGCCATTAGCGGAGTCCTCGCAAAAGATAATTCTTTTTGATTACAGGGTTAGTATACCTCGAGCCGCACGGATGTGCAATAGGTCATTTGCGATTCTTTTTGGCGGGTTTCTTGCATCCTAAGCGCATCGCCTTGCAGTAGATGGCGGCGGCTGGCCGGTTCAGGGTTTTCTGCAGGCATTCACTTGCACCTTCCACGGGAAAGCGTTCCCGGAGCACCTTCTCCTCATCAGCCGTCCAAGTCGAGCGCTTCTGGTACACAAGGCCCATGATGCTCGTGTGGTTCAGGACAGAGGCACGGCTGCGGTTGAGGTCTTTCAGAAGACTCTCGCTTGCACCTTCCCAAGGATATCTCTCAATGAGAATGTTCTCCTCTTCCTCGGTCCACCGGCGCTTATTTTCGCATCGGAGCCCCAATGCGTTAGCCTTGATACCGATGAGATAGGCACTGCGCTGAAACAGTTGCACCAGTTCCTGGCTTGCCCCCTCTTTCGGGTATCGCTCAGCCAGAATCTGCAACTCTTCTTCGGTCCAATAATGCCTCGTGCCGGGAATACCGAGCAGGTGTGCCTTGTTTTTGATGGTCGTGGCACTTCTGCCGAGCAGTTTCTGGAGGTCTTCGCTGGCACCCTCATTCGGATACCGCGCACTCAGAATCTCGATGTCCTCGTCTGTGAATCTCTTTCGTTTTACATTGAGAAGCCCAATCTGCTGCGCCTTAAAATGAATCGCCTGCTTTGTGCGGTTCAAGGTCTTTACGAGCGCATCGCTCGCGCCCTCGTTCGGATACCGCTGCTTCATAATCGCTAATTCTTCTGCTGTCCAGGGTTTTGCCATGGTTTGACACCTCTTTCGTTCGTTGGCAACAAAAAAAGAGCAGACGCACCACTTGGGTGAATCTGCTCTTCTTCGTCAGAATGTGAATTGTACGGGATTGTACGGGGACTATCATTATGCTATCTATCGTACAATTCTAAGTGTATGCCATTCGCACAGCCTGGCAAGAGGAAACTGTGCTCAAAACGAAACGGCGATGGCTGCGCTGCATCGTTTGGTCGTCGTATATCGGTATGCCGACATTTTGCGGGCGTACCCATTTTTTTGAGCGTGGCGAAGAAAACTCTCAGCATTGTGTACGAGCCGTTAGTCTTGTCCATTTTGCGCCCTTGCACATTTTTCCAACGAGTTTCTGCTGAAATCCGCACTTTTTCCAGCGAGTTTTTGGTTGAACCCTATGTTTTTCTGTGGATGAGCCTATTGAGAGAAATTTTCCGCACCACTTTTTTAAAAAATCGCATGTCGTTGACACAACCCAGGCAAGGGCAAACTGTGTTCAGAACGAAAATAGCGAGACCCACGCTTTGTGCGCATCTTGTGTATGGATTGCAACAAGCCGATGCAACCCCAATAATAGCAAGCTCCGGGAGCAATGCAGCCCCCGGAGCTTATTTGATGTCACCTTTTAAAAAAGATTATTTAGATTGTGCGGCAGACACCTTGAACAAAACCAGCCTGTCGGAACAATGCATCGGAACAATGTCGATTTGGTTTTGATATTGTTCCGCATATCGTTCCGAGCCTATCCCCCACAAACAAAAAAGCCCTGCACACACCAAAGCAGCATGTGCAGGGCAATTCTTTTATCCGAGAGGCCTCTCCAACACTTCAAGGATGTAGGTGAAGAAATAGAACGCGAGGTTTCCGATTTTATCGGAGTCGTGCTCGACATTTGCCATGATACGGCTCAAAGACCCGTTTTTCAGGGACTTCATGGCAGCATAGACGAGCAGATAGATGTTTACATAGGTCATCTGCTCCTTGGGCTTGTAGCCCTCGAACGCTTTCAGCTGGCACTCTCTGGGAATCTTCTGAGCCAGCGAATACCAGCTGCGCAGATAAAACTGTCCTCCCTCTTGGTTCATCTCCTGCTGTACTCGGACCTGATATTTCGGATAGTTGTTGTTGACGACCTCGGCGAACTCCGTATCCTTGAACTTATTCTGGTGGTAGTACAGCCACAGAGTCGAGTTTGCCAAGTCCATGCACGCCGCAGCCAGAAGCTGTGCCTTGTCATCTTCCAGCGGCACAGTATGCGTCACGGACTCCTCTAAAGACTTGCCGTTGAACAAGTCCACATGCTTATAGGAATCCTTGCCGGCCTTTACTGTCGTATCGATGAATTCCTTGAAATCCTCGACCAGTGCGACATACGCCTGATACTGAATGTCCTCGGTAGAATCCTGAGTATCTTCAACGAAATTCTGCTCGTTCATAGTATTTCCTTTCTCTGTTCGGCAATCGTTTTCAGCGGCAATACCGCTTGCCTGTATACTTCATAGTACGCAATTCGCACGAATGGGCAACAATTTTTGCGAAATAAAAAGGCAGGCTCCGGAAAGAACCTGCCTATCGCATTAAAGATTAAAGATGCCCAGCCAGCGCCGAAACTTGATACCGAACAACTCCTGTGCCTGCTCGTAGTTCATGATAAGCTGATTGCCGCCAGAAATCTCTGCTTCGAGGGAGTTCGGCAGTTCGTCTGCAATGTATTTCAGTTCGTACCAAGGCCCATCCTGTGGATAGGTGTAAATGAGCCGATTCTGCTTCTTGTCCACCCGGAACTTGCTCGGGTCTGCTTGCCATGCCAGTTCTATTTTCTCAATCGCAGCACGGCCGATGCTCTCATCGCCCATGTAGTCGTTGTAATACAGGATACGCACATAGTCCGGCAAATCGACTCCGCAAGCCTCGAAGATATCTGCAATCACACTGGACGAGGCATGGAAGATATCCGGGAAGTATTCCTTGCCATTCGCATTTTCACGCATTTCCGTCGTCATCTCATCAATGCAAACAAGCATCCGTCGGACATACTCCCCGTAGAACGCGGTGGTCAACTCCGACATACTCTCATTCACTCGCTTCGAGTTCTTGGCACCGCGCTCGTTGTCGATTTTAGCACCGATTCGACAGATGATAGCGCGTTTCGAGAGGTCTTTTGTCAGCGAGGTGATTTTATTCGATGTGATAGATACAGCAGGATAGTTCACGAGCCTGTCTGAGATACCCCATTCATCGTTCTTGATTACCCGTTCTGAATGGTTCTGGAACTGGGTCTTGGCGAGGTCGTCGATATTCAGCGGCAGTCCCTCGCAAACTCGTTTGAGCCCATCGATTCTTGTGGCTGTAAAATCCTCCGTTGTGTTCATCTTTACGGTCTCCCCGCACATGAGTTTGACAAGGAACTTGATAAATGTCGTCTTGCCGCCATTAGAATCACCGTATATAACGCCGTACATCGGGAACAGCTTGGTATCGTAGTTGTTCCTTGATGCGAAATACCGCAGGTACGCCATGAACGGGGTAGCCAGATACCATGTCATATACTTGAAGTAGTCCTTCTTAGCCTGCTCGACATCGCCGTAAAAGTAGTCCATGCCTGAGAAGAACTTCTGGATGCTCTTGATGTTCTTTGCTACCTCGCTGAGATTCGGATTGAGGTCGATATTCTCGTCGTTGAAGGTCATGGTCCCGGCATCATAGTCGATATGCAGTTTCGGAAGCTGCTTAACTGCCTCAGCTGCTACATGCCGAACCTCGGTATATCGTTTCGTAAAAACACGCATCGGTTCCGCTGCCACCACAATACGATTTGCCTGTACCGGCATCTTAGGCATAATCGGCTTGACGAGCTCCTGCATTTTCTTGACATCGGCAACTATCTCGTATTCCACCTCGTCCTCAGGTTGCGCCTGTTCCAGAAAGACAAGCTTCTGCTTTTCGATTGATTGGAAGACGGGCACTTCTTTGATGTTTTCTTTGAGGTAGTCTTCCTGATTCATAGTGCTCACGACTGCCTTATAGGAGACATTGTCGGAACAGGTCTCCTTGAAGGTCTCGAACAGAACCTTGTAATGCGAAAATGCCGCCTCGTCATCGAAGCAAACGATATTCTCTCGCTGGATGCCGCAAAACGCCGATGCCGACATATTCGCACTGCCAGTGATGACTCGGACCCGCTTATGGTCAGCACTCTCCAAGATAAAGATTTTCTCGTGGGATTTCGTATCCCGCGATACATATAGTTGTAAGGACCCGTCATCGAGCCGGTTCGCAAGGTTCCCTGCCGACTTAGACTTAGCGAGCCGCTGCACGCTGTCGATTTGCACCGACATGATGGCAGCGATGTCGTTGGCGATGATTTTCTCGCATCCGAACACGACTTCCGCATACGAGAACTTGTTGATGACCTTATTCACAAATTCGATACCAGAGGAGAAAGTGATAGCATAGAGCCTGTCAAACCCGTCAAACAACTCTTCCCAATTCGTTTCGACCGTATCTGCATATACCGCCTTCACAACACTCAGCGCCTGCGTGGAGATGTTCGCCTTTGCCTTCGTGGTCTTGTTCGCCACGAGTTTGAAGGGCTTATGCTTGCCACTCCTTTCATTTTAGGTATTTACTCGGATGGTATCGAGGATGTCCTTCTTTGTGCTGCGCATTTATTTCGCATACACACTCGCAGCCAGCACCCCAACTACGATAATGCCGGTCACAAACAGAAGCATACAGACGTGCATTATGCTAAATGAAAGCGTAATGTATGAGATTTGTTCGACCAAACTCAGCAGATGAATTTTATTCGCTAGTGCTTTGATTTCATAATTATGGAGCAGGATACCCCATCTATAGCCGTAAGGCTTAGGTGGGGAGGAATGCGTTTCTTAGGTCAGTTTACAAGGAACTACACGCAGACCGTGAAACGGGCTGCTGACAACA
>DYBQ01000170.1 GCA_019418545.1 Clostridiales bacterium
ACCTACGATTTCGACCGCTTTGACGCCAACAAGATCCTGCCCATGTTTGCCAAGTACCACATCACCACCTTCTGCGCGCCGCCCACCATGTACCGGTTCTTCATCAAGGAGGATTTGTCCAAATATGACCTTTCTTCCCTAACCTATGCCTGCATTGCCGGCGAGCCGCTGAACCCCGAGGTGTATAACCAGTTCCTCAAGGCAACGGGGCTCAAGCTTATGGAGGGCTTTGGCCAGAGCGAAACGACCCTGGTGCTCTTTAACCCTGTTGGTACGAACCCCAAGCCCGGCTCTACCGGAATGCCCAACCCGGCCTATCAGGTGGATTTGGTGGACAGGGAAGGGAACTCTGTGCCCACCGGCGAAGTGGGAGAAATCGTCATCAGAACCCCCGGCAAAAAGCCGGCAGGCCTGTTTAACGGCTATTATCTCGACAAAGAGCGCACCGAGAGCGTGTGGAGCAACGGCATCTATCACACCGGCGACACCGCCTGGCGGGATGAGGACGGCTATTTCTGGTATATCGGCCGCAACGATGATATCATCAAATCTTCCGGCTATCGCATTGGGCCTTTTGAAATTGAAAGCGTTTTGATGGAGCACCCGGCTGTGCTGGAATGTGCCATCACCGGTGTGCCCGACCCCATCCGCGGACAGGTAGTCAAGGCCACTATTGTCCTCAGCAAGGGCTATGAAGCCAGCGAGGAGCTGAAAAAGGAGCTGCAAATCTATGTGAAAAAGCAAACCGCTCCTTACAAATATCCCCGCGTAATTGAATTTGTTACCGAGCTGCCCAAAACCATCAGCGGCAAAATCCGCCGGATTGACATCCGCGGCGGAGCGGAGCAATAAAGCCCTGTTATCAGGCAAAAAACCAAACAATCCAAAGGCCCCCTGGGAAAGCCTTTTCAAAAAAGGCTCGCTCAGGGGGCTTTGCTGTCACTTGCCATAAAAACAAAAAAGGGCAGCCCGGTACAGTTTTGCACCGGGCTGCCCACAGTTTTTTTATTTTGCCTGCTGGCTTTGCAGATATTCTTTCAGGCCCATATAGGAGGCCAGGTAGGCCTTTTCTTCATATTCATAGCGCTTGGGTTGGTAGGAGAAGCCTTCCTGCCGCTCTCCAATGCGGTTTACCATCCACTCCATGAGCGCAGGGTTTTTCACCAGCAGCGGCCCGATGAAATGGGTGCCCAGAATATTCCGGTAATGAAGCCCTTCCTCTTTGCCATTTGGCATATTGCCATATCCCATGGAAAGCCGGAACAGGGGAGAGGTTATCCCCTCGCATTGGCTGCACTTATTGACAAATCCCACTACCGTAGGCTCAACAAGCTCGCAGGAAGCCAGCGCATCGGCTACATACCGGGTTTGCTTCTGTTCGGTTGTGGTAAAGGGCAAAATGCCCAGCCCTTGGTGAAGGGCGCCGTCCCCGTCGCAGATGGAAGCTCCCAGCATTTCAAAGGCGTTGCCTGTAAAGAGCATGGGTACGCCCCGCTCCACTGCCTGGGCAAAGCTGTCGCGATATTGCAGCAGGTGGCGCATGGCCGCTTTTTGGCTTTTTTCGGTGCCGGAGCCGGCATATACAAAATCATACCGGGAAAAGTCCAGCTCATCGCCCAGCGTTTTTCCCACCACGGTAATATCCAGGCCCTGGTCCCGCAAATGGCGCTCCAAAACCCGCATGTTGCCGGTTTCGCCATAGAGGTTCATCAAATCATAGTATAAAAACAGCAGGTTCATTCCTCTGTCCTCCTCTCCACCTTGTCCAAAAACTTGTCTTTGTCGGAGAAACAGGTAATCACATACTGATACCCCGGCGCATGATTTTCCATATAGGAAACCGCTTCGCCGATATCCTCAATCACATGGATTTTTTCCGGCGCAATGCCGCAATAGGAGAAGCGCACGGCCAAATCGTTGCAATAGCGGCCGGTCAGGATAATTTCCTTAACAGAATCGGCGGCCAGCAGCTCAAAGTCAATGTCCCACAGCCACGAGGTTTCGCTGGTATAATATTTGCGGCTAATGGCGTCCACAATGATGGTAACGGTGGTGTTCTGCTTGTCCTGCACGGCAACCCGGATGGACTGGTCATAGGAAATGGAATTTTCGTGCTTGGAGGTGAGCAGGGTCCCTTCCTTTTGCCCGGCGAGGAATTTGACAATCCGGCCGCTCTTCATCACATAATGGTTAAGGGCATTGGCAATGTCCTTTCCGGGAATCCCCAGCAGATTGCAGATGGCAAAGGTTGCAAGGGTATTATAAAAATGATAGATGCCGGAAAAGCTCAAGTCAATGCGGTACTTTTTGTTAATCACGATATAGGAATCCTTCAGGCTTGCGTCGGTCACGGTATACTCGGTATCGTGGCGGTGCAGCCCGCACTGGGTACAGTGATAGGAGCCGATGTGGTTATAGTGGTAAAAGTCATATTTCATAGGCGCCTTGCAGTTTGGGCAATAGCGGCCGTCGTGATAAAGGCTTGTGTTGCGCTCGGTGGAGAAGGGGAGCCTGTCCACGCCGAACCAGGTCACATCCTCTTTTCCAAGGCCGAAGCAGGAAACCAGGGGGTCGTCGGCATTGAGCACCAGATGGGTGCCCTCGTGGATGCTTTCGCCCACAATATCATAGACCCATTCGGGGTGGCCGTTGCGGGTCATCTGGTCCCGGTAGAGGTTGGTAATCACATAATGGGTAGGGGTAAAATAGCGGAAGGTGTGCCGTGCAAAACGCTCGTCGCTCTCCATCAGGATGATGTCGCTTTTCACGCGGCCGGAAAGGGTACAGTCGTTCAGCAAAAAGGTGGTCACGCCTTCGATTTGGTTGGAGCCTTCTTTGTTATAGGCGATTTTTTTGCCGCTGCTTTTAAGCACATGGGCAATCATTTCCACGGTGGAGGTTTTGCCGTTGCTGCCGGTAACAGCGATAATTTCATTGGGGAGCTTAATTTTCCGCAGGATGTCGGAATCCAGCTTCAGGGCAATCCGGCCGGGCAGGCTGCTGCCCTTGCCCACCATTTTGCCTGCCAGCCGGAGCATTTTGCAGAGCAGAATGATTAACGATGTTTTCATAAAAAATGACTTCCTTTCACAAGGCGCGGTGATGGGGAATCAAAGGGATGCGCCTTTTCCCAAGCCTGCCGGAGCGGATAATTTCCGGCCGGAAAAAGCCCGGATTACAAAATATTATAACAAGTTTCCCGTCCCCTTGCAAGACACGGGAGGAGATTGTGAAAAAGCAGCAGAAAAAAAGGCTTTTGCAAGGAGATAGACGGAAAGGCAAGCCCATGATATAATTGAAATAGGCAGGCGGGGACGTTCTCGCCTGCCGGCTCGGTCGGTGTTCAACGTTTGCCACTGGCAAACAACACCCCCGCAGCCAATTCGCGGGCGAGTTTTTCTATATAGGAAACTATCTGTCGCGAAGGTAACTGTTCGCGAGGAGGAAGATAAAAATTTTCACTTTGCTGCCCCGCGAAGTTAAAGTTTTCGCCCGACTTTTACCAAAAGGCGGCGAGGGGGTTAGGGGGCGAGAAGCCCCCAATCGCCCATCGCAATGGGCGAAAT
>DYBQ01000171.1 GCA_019418545.1 Clostridiales bacterium
CCGCCACAAACACAGGCCCCAATACGGCGGCAAATTTTCCGAAAATATCATAAAACCCAAAGTATTCCGTGGCGCGCTTGGGCGGCACCAGCTTGCCAAAATAGGAGCGGGAAATGGCCTGAATCCCGCCCTGGACGGTCCCTACCATAAAGGCCATAATCCAGAAAAGGATTTGGGACTGGGCAATGGCAGCTTCGCTTCCGTCGTTCACTTCAATATTCCAGCCCATATAAAAGCCTACCAGACATACCACAAAATAAACGGCAATGGCAATGCGAATCATCCGCAAAGAGCCCATGCGCTCGGAAAGGCGGCCAAAAAGGATGGAGCAGGGGACTGCCACAATTTGCGTTACCAGCAGCGCCAAAATCATGCCGGTGGAGTCCAGCCCCAGCTTGGTGCCATAGGAGGAGGAAAGGTTGATAACCGTGTTCACCCCGTCGATGTAGCAAAAATAGGCCAGCATAAACAGGAAGATGCCCCTGCTCTTTACAATGCTGCGGAAGGTTTGAGAAATGTTAGACAGGGCGTTTTTGGCAAGGCGGGACGGCGGGACTTCCACATAGTGCTCCTGCTTTACGTTGCGGAGCATGGGGATGCTGAAAATGGCCCACCAAAGGGAGGTGAGGACAATCACAATTTTAACGGCTGTGGGGTTGTCCATGCCCATAATGAGCAAAATCCCAATGGAAACCAAAAAGGGAATGGTGCTGCCGCCAATGTAGCCCATGGCATAGCCCCAAGCCGAAACCTTGTCCATCCTTTCCCGGGTGGTCACGTCGGTCAAAAACGAGTCATACATGAGGCAGGAGCCTAAAAATCCAATGTAGGAGAGCACATAGCCCACCAGCAGCATTTGCCAGGAGTTAAACAGGGCAGTCAAAAAGGTGACAACAATGCCCAGGGCGGCAAAAACAGTAAAAAGCTTTTTCTTCATGCCTTTATAATCGCCAATGGCGCCGAGGAAGGGCGCAAGAATGGCAATGGTAAACGTGGCTACCGAGGTACCATAGGACCAGGGGACCACATTGTCCACACCGGCGCTTTTGCACACGCTGCCAAAATAGATGGGGAAAATGGCAGCCATCATATTGGTGGCAAACACCGAGTTGGCCCAGTCATAGAGAATCCAGCTTTTTTCCGTTTTTGTAAATCGTATCCGTTGTTTCACAGGGCATCGTCCCTTCTTCAGTAAAATATATTCTTATGATAGCATAAAATGGAAAAAAGAAACAGGTGTCTATCGGAAAAAAGATTATTTTTTTCGTCTGCTTTGTCAGAATTTTGTAAAAAATGAGTAAAACCTTGAAGCAGCCCGCCAGCTTATCGGGTGCCAATGCAAAAGTCGCCGGCGCAGCTTTCCAAATGTACGTCAAGGATTTTTCCCGCAAGGTTTTCCCGGCTGGCCATGTGTACCGGCGTATAGTTGGCGGTATAGCCTTCCCACACGTTTTTGGCGGCCTCCTGCTCAAACAGTACCGGCTCAGTCCTGCCCAGCTGCTGCTGCAAAAAGGCGCGGCGGGTTTCTTCGGTGGCGGCAATCAGGGCGCGGCTGCGCTCTTCCTTCACGGCATTGGTCACCTGTCCCGGCATGTTATAGGCAACGGTTCCCGGGCGGCGGGAATAGGCAAACACGTGGACCTTGGCAAAGGCGATTTCTTTGGCAAATGCCAGGGATTTTGCAAATTCTTCCTCGGTTTCCCCGGCAAAGCCCACCATCATGTCTGTGGTAATGGCGGCGTTGGGGAACACCGAGCGCAGGGTTTTCACAATCCGGCGGTATTCATCGGTATCATAGTGGCGGTTCATGCGGCGAAGGGTTTCGTCACAGCCGCTTTGCAAAGAAAGGTGGAACTGCGGGCACAGCTTTTCCTGTTTGGCAAGCCGGGCAATCACATCGTCCTGCAGCTGTTCCGGCTCCAGCGAGCCCAGCCGCACCCGGGAAATTTTTGGCACCGCACAGGCGGCTTCCACTGCGTCGCACAAATGAAGCCCCATTTCCTGCCCATAGGCAGACAGGTTAATGCCGGTGAGCACCACTTCCCGATAGCCGTTTTCGCTAAGCTGCGCCAGCTCCTTCTTCAGCTCGTCCAAGGGCTTGGAGCGGATACGGCCCCGGGCATAGGGAATAATACAATAGGAGCAGAACCGGTTGCAGCCGTCCTGGATTTTGACAAAGGCCCGGGTGCGCTCATAAAAGCTTTCCACCTTCATGGATTCAAAGGCTTCGCCGGTTTCGTGGGGGACAATGTCAATCACCCGCTGGCGGGTGGAGAGATACCGGAGGATGTCCGGCACCAGGGAAGCGCGGTTCGAGTTGCCCAGCACCACATCCGCGTCCTCCAAAGCCTCGGCAGCCTCGGGGAAAGCCTGGGGCATACAGCCGGTGAGGACAATAACGGCGTGAGGGTTCTGTTTCCGGCAGCGGCGCAGGGTTTGACGGACCTTGTGGTCGCTGGCAGCCGTAACGGTACAGGAGTTAATCAGCACCACATCGGCTTCTTCTGCGGCAGGGCAGGGGAAAAAGCCGGCGGCAGAGAGCTTTCCCAGCATGGCCTGGGTCTCATATTGGTTTACCTTACAGCCAAGGGTAATGGCAGAAACTTTCATGGGAAGAACATCCTTTCTCGGGAGGATTGAAGTTGAAACAACAGGGACAGAAAAGCGGGAATCAATGTCGAAAAAAATTGATTTTTAGATAATTTGAAAAATATTGACAAGAAAAGCGCCGGGAGAATCTGGTCATATTTCATATTGACCAAAAAGAAGGGCTGCGGTATCATAGAGGGAGTCCATTTGTGTGTTTGGTCAGAAAAGGACTCAACTATCCAATTGAAACAGGAGGAATCATGACTATGCAAACACTTCGGATTGTTCTCACCACCATTGATGATGTGAAGCGCTTTGTAACGCTTACCAACAAGTATAGCTTTTCCATCGACCTTTCCAACGGAAAGTATAAGATTGATGCCAAATCCATTATGGGCGTATTCAGCTTGGGGACTTCCCAGCCGGTGACTATGGAAATCGACAGCAACGCTTCTCAAAGCAGAGAGGTGGCAGAATTCATCGACGCCGTACAGGAATTTGTGGTGAAATAAAGAATCTGTATCAGCAGCACAGGCGGCCTGCTTCCCCACGGGAGCGGGCCGCTTTTTGTTTTGGAAAGTGTGGGCATCGGCCTTTGTGAATCCGTAAGTTTTTGGAAAGCTGCCGCCGCGACAGATAGCTCTCTATACGGAAAAGCCCGCCCGCGGATTGGCCGCGGGCACTGCCCGCCTCCTATCGGGGAAACGGAGGGAGGCTGTCATCAGGAACAAAGCAGGCCCCTTTTTTTCTTGCAAAAAGGGGCCTCTTGAAAAATATCCCACCGGGATATTTTTCAATTCACCACCAAAAATGCGCCTTTCAGGTTAAGGGGATTCCGCTCTCTGCGGAGAGCGGCCAGGAGCTGCGCGCCCCTGGACTCGCGCCAAAGGGACTAAGGTCTCGCCTGCCGGCTCGGTCGGCGCCTTATTGTGTGCC
>DYBQ01000172.1 GCA_019418545.1 Clostridiales bacterium
CCGAGCTCATTCAGTATATCGAGGTTTATCCGGCGGTCAAGGAGGACGGCATTACTAATCAGCGGATAGCGATTCACTATAACTGCATCGGCGCTTTTGAGGTGCCGAATCGCCGGAAGATTCCCGAGCAGGACATTCTTTTGGAAACAAGAAAAGGCGTAGCATTAAGCTACGCCTCTGCACAGATTTCTATATAGATTAGGAAATAAAAAATTGAACCTGAAACGCAAATTGCGTTTCAGGTTCAATTTGGTCCGAGTGGCGAGACTTGAACTCACGGCCTCTTGACCCCCAGTCAAGCGCGCTACCAGCTGCGCCACACCCGGATTCAGTTTTGCTGCCGTTCATCGGCAACGTGTGTTATTATACAGGATAGGAAATAGAAAGTCAAGCATTTTTTAAAATTTTTTTGAAAAATATTATTTTCTGTCGCATCCACTGATTTTCCTGCACTATTCACACCTCTTACTGAAGGGCAGCTTCATAGTCAACCCATAATAAAACCATAGAGAATAATTCTTGTAATATATCGGGAAAATATGATATGATATGATAAGAATTACAAACTAAGTTGTGAGAATCGATGTGTCCTCGGAGGAGTTTATATATGAAAGCATATCAGAAAAAGAATCGTCCATCTTACAAGCGCTCCAAGCGTTCCCGAAATACTGTAATGCGCAGCCGTCAAAAATCGTTTTCGCGTACTCGGAAAAAACAGTCAGCTTTTTCAAAATGGAAAATAACCGCTCTTCTTCTTCTGTGTGCAGCTATGATTGTGGGAATTTGTGCTCTTATGATTGCCTTTTTCCAGAATGAATCCACTTGGATTTCAGGAGAAGATAACAGCCTTGCTTCATCAGTTGACAGTTCCACCGAGGAACCTCAGGTAAACTGGGAGCAAACCGCTTCTCTTTCCTCTTCATCTGGTGATGACATTATTTGTGAAAATATCCAACAGTCGACAGAATGGAATCTGGTGCTGGCCAATCCCAAAGTTCGGCTTCCGGATAGCTATCTGCAAAATAGTACCATTATTACAGCTTTTGATGTAGAAATGGACTCACGGCTAAAAGAGCCTTATGAAGCGCTGTACCGTGCTGCTGTGGCCGATGGGATGAATTTGTGGATTTCTTCCTGTTACCGCAGCCAAGAATTACAGGAAGAACTGTTTCAGGAAGAAATTGACAATAATGTCCGCAGCGGGATGACTGAGGAACAAGCCGTATCGGAAGCAGAAATTGCCGTAGCCCGCCCCGGTTACAGCGAGCATAACACTGGGCTGGCCATTGATTTTAATGGTGTGTCGATGGATTTTGAAAACACCAAAGAATTTCAGTGGCTCCAGGAGCATGGCGCAGAATATGGCTTTATTCTTCGTTATCCCGAAGGAAAAGAAGGGATTACTCATATTATGTATGAACCGTGGCATTATCGCTATGTAGGAAAAGAACACGCTGAAAAAATGAAGGAATTGAATATGTGTTTGGAAGAATATCTGTATTACTTGCAAAACAATGCGGAATAATCCAATCTAATACAACTATATGTATAAAACCATCATCAAAACCAATCGGTTTTGATGATGGTTTTTCTTTGAAAAACTTCATGCATTCACACACTCAGTCAGCAAACACAAAACTTTCCATTAACATACCGGCACACCGCTTTATCTCCCGGCAAAAGCCTGCCTGAAAGCATTTCTTCCGCTAACATATCCTCAATCCCCGTTTGGATGGCCCGACGCAAGGGTCTTGCACCATAAACCGGGTCATACCCCTGCCGGGCAATTTCCCGAATAGTTTCTTCCGGGAACTCCACAGTAATTTTCATTTCTTCCAAACGGCCTTTCAGCTTTTTCAGCAAATTTGCGGCAATCCGGCAAATCTCTTCTTCTGTCAGCTTACGGAACACAATCCATTCATCTATCCGGTTTAAAAATTCGGGACGGAATAGCCCTTTCAGCTCCTCCATCATTTCCTGCCGGATTTGCTTCTGTTTTTGCAGTTCATCGGTTTCTTCGGGAGCAAATCCCAAATTTCGTTTCCCTTCCGTCAGTCTTTTTCCGCCGATGTTGGAGGTCATAATAATCACCGTGTTGCAGAAGTCCACCCGGCGCCCCTGACTGTCCGTCAAACGCCCATCATCCAGAATCTGTAAAAGCAGATTGAACACATCTGGATGTGCTTTTTCAATCTCGTCAAACAGTACTACCGAATAGGGATGACGGCTAACCGCTTCGGTCAGCTGGCCGCCTTCCTCATAGCCCACATAGCCTGGCGGGGAACCGGTCAAGCGGGATACTGCATATTTTTCCATATATTCCGACATATCAAACCGGAGCATGGCATCCTCATCCCCAAACAGGACTTCTGCCAATCCCCGGCAAAGCTCGGTTTTCCCCACGCCGGTAGGTCCCAAAAACAAAAATGAACCAATAGGCCTGTGGGGCTCTTTCAGCCCGGAGCGTCCCCGCCGGATTGCTCTGCTCACAGCGGAAACCGCTTCTTCCTGCCCTACAATGCGCTGATGCAGCGTTTCTTCCAAACGCAGCAGCTTTTTCCCTTCTTCCTCAGTCAGCCGGGAAACAGGAACTCCCGTCCACATGGACACAATTTCTGCCACATCTTCCGGAGTAACTTCCCCCATAGCTTCCTGTTTCTGCTCCTCCCAGCTTTCCTTCTCTTCTTCCAGCTGTTTTTCCAGCGCTTTCTGCCTATCCCGCAAAGCGGCCGCCTGTTCAAACTCCTGGGCATTGATGGCCTGCGCTTTTTCCTCCTCCAGCTGTGCCGCTTCTTTTTCCAGCCGGTCAATCCCCTCTGGGGCAGCATACAGCCGCAGGCGCACTCTCGACGATGCTTCATCTATCAAATCGATGGCTTTATCAGGCAAAAAACGCTCCGGGATATACCGTGCCGAAAGCCGAATGGCTGCCTCAATGGCAGCGTCTGTAATCTTCACCTGATGATGGTCTTCATAACGGCTGCGAAGCCCCAATAGGATAGCTTTGGTTTCTTTCTGTGAAGGTTCCCCCACCGTTACTGGCTGAAACCGTCTTTCCAGCGCCGCGTCCTTTTCAATATGACGGCGATATTCGCTGACGGTGGTGGCTCCAATTATCTGGACTTCTCCCCTCGCCAAAGACGGCTTGAGGATATTCGCGGCATCAGCAGAGCCTTCTGCCGCGCCTGCCCCGATGATGGTGTGCAGTTCGTCGATAAACAGCATCACATTTCCTGCTTTTTTCACCTCGTCAAGGGTGGCCTGCATCCGCTCTTCAAAATCCCCGCGATATTTTGTCCCGGCCACCATGCCTGTTAAGTCCAGGGCAATCAGACGTTTTCCTTTCAGTGGCTCGGGGACTTCGTTCTTTTGTATTTTCAAGGCCAACCCTTCTGCAATGGCGGTTTTCCCC
>DYBQ01000173.1 GCA_019418545.1 Clostridiales bacterium
TTTATCATCCAGAATCACATAGGAATTATAGGAAATCCCGTTGGGGACAACATATTGCCCCTCGAACAAATCAATGGTTTTGTCATCCACGCCCACATAGCGGACAGACTGAGAAATGGTTACGTCTTTCATCTTTATGCTCTCCTTTACCATGATTCAGATATATTATAAATGTATTGAAAACTATGTTGTTGAGAAACCTTCATCGGCTGGCTTCCTTGGCAGCGGGCCGCTCCAAAACCTCCAAAAAGCGCTTGGCCAGCAAATCGTATTCGTGGTTTTGAAGGACATATTCCCGGCCCTTTTTCCCCATTTCAAGGCGTTTTTCGGGGCTCAGCTTTTTCAGCTTTACCACCGCCTGGGCAATGGCATCGCTGTCCTCGGGCGCAATGGAAACCCCGCAGCCCGATTTATCCACCGCATTATTGTGGTATTCCGTACCATAAATAATGGGTTTTTCCGCCATCATATAGTCGAACAGCTTGTTGGGGCTAATGCCATATTGATAGAATACCGGCTGTTTGGGCGTGCCGATATACAGCGCGTCAAACTGGCTCAGCAAGCCGGGAATCTGGCTTCTGGTAACAGCTTCCAGGGATTCCACAATGTCCCGGGAGCCCAAATCGTTAATTTTTTGCTGCAAACGGGTTTTTTCCGGCCCCTGGCCCACCATAATGAGCTTGATTTTGTCCCCGCGGATTTTTTCGCCTGCCTCCACAAAGGAGTCCAGCGCGCTGGAGGGACTGTGGGCGCCGGCATAGCCTACCAAAAACCAGCCTTCTTCCCGGAACTGGTGCAGCAGCTCATAATACCGGGCATCCTCGGGATTTTCCGGCAGCTTCCAGTTTTCCTTTTCCACACCGTTGGGGATATAGGTAAAGCAGCCTTCCTTCAGGCCGCGCTCCTGCATATATTCTTTGGCGTTGGGCAAAACGGAAACCACCTGGTCGCTGTGGGTATATCCATATTTTTCCGCCCGGCGCATCACCTGGATAAAAGGATGATATTGGCTCATCCCGCCTACCTCCATGGGGCCAAGGGGCCACAAATCATGGACTTCAAAAACCAGGCGGGCATTATATTTTTTGGCAATATGGGCTGCCGGATAAATATCCAGGGGATATGTGGAGCTGGCAATGACAACATCAGGTTTGTCCTTTCCTGCCAGCGGCTCCTGGCAGCGCTTGAGGCCGTGTACAAAAGAAAGGATATTCCGAACCCTGTCAAGCCCGTTGCCGCTGTATACATTGCCGTGAATCCAGAAAAACCGGACGCCGTCAATGGTTTCTTCCATATACTTTTTTCCTGCCAAATCAGGATTTTGCCCTCGAAGGTGGGAATAAGAACTGGCTGCAATGGTCACCTGATGGCCAGCCTTTACCCAGCGTTTGGCCATGAGAAAAGGCCGGAACTCCATTCCATGCAAATTAGAGCCGGCATAATGGTCAATATACAGTATGTTCACGCTACTCTCATCACCTTTCTTGCAGCGATTCATTACAAAAACAGCATATTTCCGGTTTGATGCTTCAAACCAACCCTATTATACCCTTTCTTCCCCTGATTTCGCAAGTTTTTTCCCAGAAACACCGTTTGAGAAAATGTAAATTTTCTATGAGCACTAAAAAATTTACAGGTTCAGGCCTTTCGTTTCCTCACAGCCCATCATCAGGTTCAGGCACTGGATGGCCGCGCCGGAAGCACCCTTGCCAAGATTGTCAAACGAGGCGGAAAGCACCATCCGCTCGGGGTTGCCGGTAACAAAAATTTCCATGCCGTCCCAGCCGGTTCTGCGGTTGCCGCTGAGCATCCCGCTGCCTTCTGCGCCAAAGGGCATTACCCGAACAAACTGCTGGCCTGCATAGTGCTCGCACAAAAGCTCGTGCAGCTGCTCGGGCGTGTCAATCCCATGAAGGAATTCCCCAAACAGGGGCACCGACACCAGCATCCCGCTGTAATAGTCCGCCACAATGGGAGAAAACAGCGGCGCTTTGTTCAGGCCGCAAATGGCCTTCATTTCTTTCAGGTGCTTGTGCTGCTGGCTCAGGGCATATTCCCGGGGGGCGTTAAGCTCGAAGGAGCGGTTTTCGCCCTCATAGTCGGCAATCATTTTTTTGCCGCCGCCGCTGTAGCCGGTGAGGGAAAAGCTGGTGATTGGCGCATCGGGAGAAAGGACACCGTGGGCTACCAGCGGATAGATAAGCGACACAAAGCCGGAAGCATGGCATCCGGGAACGGCCACCCGATTGCCGCTGACAATGGCGCTGCGGTGCTCCGGGGAAAGCTCCGGGAAGCCATAGGCCCAGCCGGGCTCGGTGCGGTGGGCAGTGGACGGGTCAATAATCCGTACATGGTCATTTTCAATCATGGAAACCGCTTCTCTGGCTGCTGCATCGGGCAGGCACAGGAACGTAAAATCCGATTCGTTAATCAGCCTTGCCCGTTCGGCTGCGTCTTTCCGCAGCGCAGAAGAAATGGTCAGCAGCTGGATGTCGTCCCGGCCTTGAAACCGTTCATGAATCCGCAGGCCCGTGGTGCCTTCGCTGCCGTCTATGAAAATTTTTGCCTTTGTCATGTTCAGGACCTCCAATCCAAACTCATACGGCTATCAATATACCACAATTTGCGCGGTAAATCCAGAGGAAAAGACCGGTTTTCGGGATTCTTCCCGCCGCGGTTTACACAAGGGACACAAACCGGTATACTGAAAGCAGCAGCACTCTAAAAAATTCATGAAAAACAGAGGATTTTTCCTCTGCTCTGCGACTAATAAATGAAAGGCGGGATAACCATGGAGCAGGATATGGAGTACTACCGCCGCTATTTAAAGGGGGACGCCGACGCCCTGGGAGAGCTGATGAAATTATATCGGGAGCGGCTGATTTTCTTTGCCATGGAGTTTCTTTCCAGCCCGGATGACGCCGAGGAAGTGGCCGCCGAATGTTTTGCAGAACTGGCAATCCATCCCCTGCGATACCGGTTTGGAAGCTCGGTAAAAACCTATCTCTTTGCCATTGCCCGGAACAAGGCCCTCACCCTTTGCCGAAAGCAGGCAAGGCACCGGCTTGTCCCCTTGGAAACAGCGGCCAATATTGCCGGGGGAGCTTCCCCGGAAGACATTTTTTTGCGGGAGGAATCTGCCCGACAGCTTCACTGCGCCCTAAATGGCCTTCGGGAAGAATATCGAACCGTTTTGCATCTGCTGTATTTTGAAGAGCTTTCCTATGAGGAAGCGGCAAAGGTGATGAAAAAAAGCCGCAAGCAAATCGACAATCTTGCATACCGGGCAAAACAGGCGCTAAAAGCCCGGCTGGAAAAGGAGGGAGCCGGGATATGAGAACGCCGGAAGAGTTTGAAAACCATGTATACCGCCTGATTGC
>DYBQ01000174.1 GCA_019418545.1 Clostridiales bacterium
TCCTCATACAGCCCCCGCAGCTCTTTTTCCTGGGAGCGGGTAATTTTCAGCCGTTTCTTTTGGGCGGATTCTACCAGCTCCAGATAGTTTCCCAGCCGCCCGGACATCACTCACCCTCCGGTAAAAAGGAATCCTCCATCATCCGCTGCTCTTTCACAATCTGTTCCAGCTCGGCGTCGGCTTCGTCACCGTCCAACCCCTTGCAGTCCGGGCCGCCCCACTTCATCAAATAGGAGCGCGCGCTCCGGGCACGGTTGGCCACTTCGGACAAGTCGAGCTGCTTTTCGTCATTTTCGTCCTCCGGCAGCGGATACTGGTTTTCAATGGTAATTCGGCGGGAAGCAGGGGAAAATTCTCCATATCGGTGCAAATCGGGAAAGATTTCCGCTGCATCCAGCACTAGTTCCGCCAGCCATTCCAGCGCCGGACGCCAGGCGTTCATTTTTTCCTCGCACCGGCAAATCAGCGGCCAATATAGTGCCTTGAGCCCTTTTCCGCTGGTAATCAGGGAGCGGGTGCTTTCCAAATTTAAGTCCGGCACCCCCAGCAAATCCTGCATGTCCCGCTTAATATTGGCCAGCGTCTCCTGATAGGCCCCGGCATAGGAAAAGCTGTTCTCAATGGTCCCCACCTGCACCTGGGCCGCGTTGCTGTTGATACTTGCCTGTGCCGGGTCGCCTTTAATATCCCAATAGGCTCCTGGTGCATAGCGAAAATTTTGGCTGCACTCCGGGTCTGCGCCACTGGTCCAGACGATCTGATTCATGCCCTTACGCAGGGTGTCAATATTCGCACTCTTTAGTCTCCCGTACCAGGCGTCGTCCTCCATCAGCTCTTTCACTTCGCTCTCGCCGTCGGTGTCGCCGGAAAGACCGTCGTTGAGAATGACAAAGGCCGGAATCCTGTTCAGCCCGGTGTCGGCGTTTTCCCGCTCCCCATCCCAGGAAAGGGTTTTGCCGTATCCGTCGGTAAAGCGCTCTGTCACCATACACCGGCCGTTTTCCATCCAGTATTTCTGTACCCAGATTTCCTGCCGGGCTTTGTCCGCATCGTCCTTCACGGTGTAGAAAAAGGTGATGCGCTCCAGCTTATCCACATCGTCCATGTCGGTTTGATAAACAAAACCGTCCGCCGGGACAAACAGGATGCTGCATCTTTCCGGCGAAAGGTTTACCTTCAAGGCCACCCGTCCTCCAATGGCGCAGTCCCGGGCAGCCTTGATGAGCTTGTCCGCTATGTGGTTCTCTTTCAAAACGGTATCCAGATATTTTTGCATGGCGGCTTCGTTGGGGCGCTTTCCGTCGGTCTTGGCTTCCTCCGGGCAAGAAACCCGGAAGCCCGGTGTTTTTCCAAAAAGGAATTGGCTTTCCCGGCGGATGAGCTCTTTAATCAGATGAGAATGAAGCCGGGCGGGTATATAGTCGCCGCTGGTTTCCGTTTCAAACCGTGCGCCGTGTTTATAAATATGGTAGTAGGTTTCAATCTTTCCCAGCTTTTGGAGTACGTCGGGACCATAAGGGCCATACAGCTCCAAAGCGATAAAATCAGGAATCAACCTTTCACCTCCCATAGAGTAAATCACTGTAAATGGCGTACCGGACGGCGTCCTGTACGTCATCGTTTTCCTTCACCGGCTCGTCTGCGCCGGGCTTCCATACATACCCATAAATTTCCTTAGCAAACCGGGGCGCGTTCTCCTGCACGATAAAAAGCCGGTGCTGTTTATACAGGCTGGCCACTTCCGAAATCCCCGCCACTACGTCTTTCCGGGCATAAATAGCGCGAATCCCGGCTTTCCGAAGCTCTTGTACATAATCGGGCCGTGCACCGTCGCAGTAAAAGTTGATGTCTCCCTGCTGGGTTTTAACAGAGCGGGCAATCTCTATCCACCAGTCAATATGCCGGTGCTGCGCCGACCATTCCTGCACCAGATAATAACGGCCATCCTCTGTTTTGCCGATGAGTACAAGGGCGCCGTAGTGCTCCCAGCCAAAGTCCATCCCCACAAACCAGCGGACGATTTTATCCAGAGGAACCTGGGAAAGGGGGATATAGTGTATCTGCTGGTCAAAATCGGGGTACACCATACCGTCGGCGCTGGCCCAGGCCCCGTTAATGGCCCGATCATAGAACATTCCCGACGGGGTGGAAACCTTGATGCTGTCCCGGTATCGGTCTGTAAGAAAGGTGTTGTCGTCCAGCTTCCAGCTGTATTCCACAATGGTTTTGCCGTCGGCCCTGTCGATGTAGTCCCGCTTTAGCCAGTGGTCAGGCCGGTCGGGGTTGGTGTCCATGAGCAGCCGTGCGCCGTTGCCGGAACACCGGCTCTTGATCTCATCAAATACCGCCTCATTGGCCACGCTGGCCTCGTTGATATAAGCGCCCCAGGCAGTCATACCGCGAATCCGGCCCAGGTCATTGATTTTGCTGTGCCCGAAGCAGCACACCTGTACACCGAACAGGGAAAAACGGTTGTATTTATCAAATTGGAATTCCAGCCCATATTTGCCGGAAAGTTCGTTGAGGACATTTCGGTGGACACTGCCCAAATCAGAGGCAGCCAGAATATATTGGGGATTTTGAATCCCGGCAGCAGCGGCCATCCGCTTGGCCCGGCGCAGCTCGAAGAGAAACAAATCGTTGTCCACAACGGTTTTTCCAGAGCGCTTGGCCCCGTGGTTGATGAGCATGAAATAGTCTTGATGCAGTGCCCGGCGCAGGACTTCCTGCTGCTTTTGGTGATATAGCCTATCAATCGCCATTTTTCAGCACTTCCGCCAGCGCGTCCAGATAGCTTCCAATCCTGTCTTCTGCATCTGTCCCGGCTGCCGCCTTCCGCTTTGCTTCCTGCTTTTTGAGAGCCAGCTCTTCCCTATTAACGGATTTCCCCAGCACGTCCTGAATTCGGTCAAAGGCCCGGGTATCTCCCGCAGCAGCCGCGATAAACAGGGCTTTCACCAGTACCATCTCATTGTCCATATCCTCGGGGTCAATCCCCATAGTGGCCAGCTCTGTCTGGTCGTTGTCGGCGGCTGGAAGCGAAAGGAGCAGCTGCATTTTTTGTTTCAGGCTCTTTTTCCGGCGGCGGGCTTTTCCACTGGCTTTCCCTCCGGCAGAAGCAATTTCTCTCTGTTCCCTCTCTGTTCGTTCATCAAAGGGCACCAGATTTTTCTCGTTTGCCATTTACGGGTCACCGCCCCGGTGGCGGGAATCAGGGTTTAATAATAGAGCCGGCACGGCAATCACCTCAAATCTGTGCAAACAAAAACAGCCCGGGAAACCGGGCTGCCTTTGTG
>DYBQ01000175.1 GCA_019418545.1 Clostridiales bacterium
GTGCATACAAACGGCATTTCCCGTTGAGCTCCCGCTCGTTAAGGATATGCCGGATGGTGACTTTTCCCAAGCCCCCAGCCATAAATTCGTTCACTTCAATTTTCCGATACTGTCCTTCCATAAAAGCCCTCCTTATTTGCCCCAGGGATTTGGCGTAAAATCCCCGCCGCGGCACCATTTGAGATATTGCAGTGCATGAAGCTGCGCTGTCATTTCCCATTCGCCATGATACACTGGGTCGTGATACCCTTCAACACAGATGTCGCTTTCATAGCCGCCCTGGTGCAGAATCGAAAAGACATCCCGCCAATTGGTGTCGCCAAAACCAGGTGTGCGCTGAGGAGCAAAATCATGGGCACCATAGACGCCCAAACGGCGTACCGCATCCATATCCACTGTGGCATCCTTTCCGTGCATATGGATAATTTTGCCTACCCACTGGCGCAGCTGCGCGATGGGGTCGATAAGCTGGATAATCTGATGGCCGGGCTCCCATTCCAGACCCAAATTTTCTGCGGGCACTTCGTTGAACATCATTTCCCAAGCTTTGGGGTTAAATCCAATATTGCAGGTGCAGTGCTGCCAGTTTCCTCCCATGGGACAGTTTTCGATGGCCACTTTTAGCCCCTTATCTGCTGCCCGCTTGGTAATATCCGTAAACACCTCTTTAAATTTGGGCATGGCTTCTTCCACAGGCTTTCCTTCATAGGCGCCGGCAAAGGTACTCACCATGGGAGCGCCAAACAGGGGAGCCATTTCCACCACATGGCGCAGCGTCTCCCAATGCTCCGGGTTTTCAATCGCATTGCAGTAATAGCCTAGTGTGGCAACACGCACACCAGTACCATCCAGCATATTTTTCACCTTGTCCGCCAGCTTCTTTAAGTCAGTTCCTTCCAAAGACATATGGAAATTGATGGCCACGCACTCAAACCCGGCGTTTACCATATGAGGAATCCATTTTTCTGCCGCAGTACCAGGAATACAGGTGCCGATTTCAATTTGTTTCATTTTCATCAGAAAACCTCCTGACAAATACAGAATAAAAAATCTCCTGTCTCATAGAAAAACAGGGCGGACCCTTCTATAAAAAGAAGGTCTCCGCCCTTATCGTACACCGCTGTCCGGCCCCTGTCAACTGTTTTCCTGTGCAAACATCTATCGGCTTTTTTATGACAAAAACCCTTGGGCCTCCATCTGGTCAGCTATGCTTTTAAACACTTCGCCGCATTCCCGGCTGCTGCCTGTCCCGTCTGCCCGGAGTACCGTTACCGTATATTTGGGCGATTCTGCCGGGAAAAATCCCGTATACCAAAGCTGCACAATTTCACCTTCATCGGTCATACGGCCTGTTTGTGCTGTACCTGTTTTGGCTGCCGCCGTTATCTTTTCCGGTTTACCGGAAGCAGCTGTACCTTCTTCCACTGCGGTTTCCATAAAGTTTTTAATTTGTGCCGTGGTTTTCCAGGACATCACCTGTGTTTTTTCACCAGTAGCCTGACGGTAAAGATATTCCTCTGTAGATAAATCCATGACCCCTTTCACAAGCGATGGCGTTCGGTAATAGCCGCCAGAAGCAATCGCGCTGGTCATAGCAGCCACCTGTACCGGGGTTGCAGTAAGTTCCCCCTGTCCAAAGGAAAAATTGGCAAGTGCCTTTTTGTTGGTCAGGGAATCCACGGAAGGCAATACACCGGCATCACTCGAAAAGCCATCGGCAAAAGAAAACGCTTCCCCAAAACCCAGACTTTTCGCCATATTCAAAAAGTCCTCCGAATCCACCTGCTGCATCAGGCTGACAAAATATCCGTTACAGGATTTTGCAATGGCTTCTTTCATCGTGACCATTCCATGGGCTGTCCCATCAAAGCATTTGAACTTTTGACCGTCTACTGAGATACTCCCGGTACAGTAATAGCCATACTCCGGAGTAATCCCCGACTCCAGCGCGGCAGCTGCCGAAACCATTTTAAAAACAGAACCCACGCTATAAGCTGACAGCGCCTTGTTGACAAGCGGCGAGCCTTCCGCCTCTAACTGGCTGCCGACATTGTCCGGCGTTAAAGCCGGGAAGCTGGCAAGGGCTTTGATTTCCCCTGTCTCCACTTCCTGTACGACGACAGCGCCGTTATCAATGACATTTTGGGCTGCTTCTTCCGCAATCATCTGAATCCTTCTATCAATCGTGAGTACCACGCCGGTTTCACTTTCCTGCCGGGTATCGGTGATTTCCCGGTCGCTGCTGTCCATAACACGGTTTACGGCATCCACTGAATAGGTAACCTGTAAAAGCCCATCCTGCTGCAAAACCGAATCAAACACCTTTTCCAGCCCCGCCGCACCGTTTCCTCTGCCGTCGAGATATCCAATCAGATTGGAAGCCGGCTGCTGCTGTGCATAGCGGTCGGTTACGGAAAACACGTCGATTCCCAAAGAGGAACCGGTTCCTGCCGGGACCTTCGCCAAAAAAGGGGTTCCGCCAGAAAGGGCATTGCCAATGGTCGTGCGGTATTCCCCGGAGGTAAGGGTATTCATCCGGGCTGCCGCTTCAATGGTTGGTGCTACCGCCGCCACAGTCTCTTCGTTTCGCCCGGTGAGCTTTTGCCCGGTACAGTCATAAAAATCTCCCCGGGAGCGGGACACCGTCAGCTTATAGGAGCTTTGCTTTGCTGCCGCTTCTGCAAGTTCATCGCCATGGAAAGCGGCAGAGAACACTCCCAAAATACAAAAGAAAAAACCTGCCGTCATCAGGATAAAAAAAACAATAAGCCTTTTTTCCTTTATCAAATCCGACACACACCTTTCCCATTCAATTAGAAAAAGTATCTCCCGGATTTGAAAAATTATCCTTCTTCTGTCAGCCGTACCGGCACTTCGCCCTCTATTATCATGGAGTCTGGCGTTACGCGGCACTCTACCGCCCGGATTTCCACGCCGCATCGGGCGGCTTCTTCCAGTGCAGCCGCAAAAGCCAAATCCGTTTGCCGGTTTGGCGTAAAATATCGAACACCGGTCATTTGTACCACAAACAGGATATGTCCCCGATACCCTTCCCGGCTGCACTGGCACAGCTCCCGCAAATGTTTTTCTCCCCGCTGGGTCGGCGCATCGGGAAACAACACCACACCATTTTCTTCCAGCGTTACGCCTTTAACTTCCACAAAATGCTTCTCTCCGTCCCC
>DYBQ01000176.1 GCA_019418545.1 Clostridiales bacterium
GTGCATCCTCAAAGTTGCGCCGGGTCTGTTCCACCAGCTCCGGAGTGGCCTCCACATAGTGAATTTCCACCACGGGGGAACCGATGAACTTGCCGTTCTTGTCTGTCATATGTAATCACCTCACACTAAAATATTCAAAATGGGCTTTGTCCTATGCGATTTGGTTAGAACAGAGTTATCGGAGCAACATTATAAGTAAGAAACCCAGAATAAATCCTACGATAAACAAAATCGGGTTTGGTCGATATGGAAACTGGTTATCCAAAAATTCACCTCCTCACTAAAGCCATAATTGATACCAGCAAAGATACAATCGCAACGATACGATTGATAAACTTTTCCCGGTCAGCTTCTTTCTGGGACTTGGCTTCAAGTTCAGACTGCTTACGATTCATAAATTACCTCCTTTTTTCTCACGCTAGCTCCGGTTCGGAACAGGTAACGCTTTCCTCTCCCTTGTGTTTGCGTTATAATGGAAAAGAGCGGTTTTAACATAAAGGAGTTGAATAGACAGTGTGTGTAGAAATTATAGTTGCCATTATTGGAATTTTGGGTTCGATTGTGGCAGGTTTTATAGCGTATTACAAAACAAAGAAACTGCGATTTTTTGACGCTTACTTTGAAAATAAAGTTAGGGCGTATAATGACTTCTGGATTGTAGTTTCAGAATTAAGGGAAAACCCACATAATTCTGAAACTCGAGGAAATTTGAGAACCGGATTATATCGTTTAGGAATGTTCTCAAATGAGGATGTTTTCAAAAAATCTCAAGATTTTGGCGCAATACTCTTAACGTATTCCATCGAGCCTGGTTTGTCAGTGGAGTTGGAAAAAAGAGCTGATGATTTAATGCGGGCTATGCGTAAGGATATAGATAACTGCAAAAAGTTTCACTTCCGTTAGTCGTCTTTCTTCTTTTTCTTGCTTTTGTCTTTTTCGGGCGGGCCGAAAGTAATGCGGTCATCAAGCCAGAAAAAGAATTCCATAATCAGTACAATTCCAAGCAAGGTAAGAAGAACTGCCAGCACGGCCACAAGAGCTGTAATAATAAGTTCTCCCATAGTTATTTCACCCCCCTTCACCGCTCATCCATCATGCCGGCTTCGGCTCATGCTGGGTGAGGCCAAGCAGGTAATCGGACGACACACCGAAGAGCTTGGTCATGGCGATTACCTTGGAACATGGCATATCAGTCTTTCCATTCATCCATGACTTGATAGTGCTGTATGAAACCCCCAATTCCTTGGCTAAATCAGATTTGGACATTCCCAGTCTCGCTCTCTCAGCATCGATATTCGGAAACATATTTTCACCACCTTTTCACCCAAAACGGGTTAATTGCAATATGATTATAAACCCATTTCGTACTAATGTCAAGCCGGTTTATTTAAAAAATAACCCAGTTTGGGTTAAATATTATTGACAACCATTTCAGCGTGTTCTATAATACATAACAGAAGGAGGTTGAATTGATGGGAATACCTGAAAGATTGGTGGAAATACGGGAAGCAAATGGATATACCAGAAAAAAACTGGCTGAAGAACTTGGTAGACCGTATGCTACCGTTACAAAATACGAAACGGGTGAAAGAGAACCCGGGCACACCTATATTATCGAAATAGCAAAAAAATTTGGAGTAACCACCGACTACATACTGGGAATAGAAAAATCCCCTGCACCCGCCGAAGCAGATACAGGGGATAAAAGATTAGATTGCATCATAGAAAACTATCACCAACTGAACGAAGAAGGCAAGGATGCTCTTGCTGATCGGGCAGAGGAAATGACGTACATACCAAAATATAAAAAATGTGATTCCGTTTCTGAGGAGGAAGTTGGGTAAATAGCAATAAAAATGACCAAAAATTGCTTTTACGCCTAAATCAGATAATAATGGATAAAAGGAGAACACCAGATGAAATGCCCAATCTGTTCCAAAAAGCAAAATCCTCTTATACAAGATTTTGAATTGAACGAAGAACATCGGGATATCCGCATCTGCGCAAAATGTAAATCAACTTTAAGAGATTTATACCATTTGGCAAAATTGGGAGATTCAAAGTATCTTGAAGCAAAAGATGAGTTTCTGTCAAACCCGATACAAGATACTGAAACAAAAAAAGCCTTAGATAGTGAAATCGAAGAAATGGATGCTGTGTATCAGGAAACCATATATGCAGCAGAAGCGGAAACAGAAAGCAAACGGCAACAAGAAGCGTTTGAAGAGAGGATTCGGAACTTCCTCGCAACGAACAGCTTTAATTTTGAAGGATATTCTATCGACAAGTATTTAGGTATTGTTTGCGGTGATGCTGTTTTAGGTACAGGCTTTTTGAGTGAATTATCTGTCAGTGCTGCTGATTGGCTGGGAAGTGAAAGCAACCGCTTTTCTGAAAAAATTGAAGAAGCGCGGGAAAAAGCCATGTACAGAATGTTGGTAAAAGCAGATAAATTAGGAGCCAATGCCATGATTGCCGTGTCCTTTAGTTATTCCAATTTTTCCGGCAATGTAATTGGGGTAGTTGCTACTGGGACTGCTGTAGTGGTGTCGAAGCAAGTTGTGAACCATAATTTGTAATTTCATCTTTATCTATAAAAAAAGAAAATTGAATAAGTGAAAAGGAGTTTTTGTAATGAAAACCTGTCCTTCGTGTGGGGAACTTCTTGGTAATCCGGTTGAGAAATGTTTTAAATGCGGTTACGTGTTTGAAGAACAAATACAAGCAGCTCGACGTTCTATGCCTCTCAATCAAGTATCAGCCCCTAAGACATCTGGAAAAAAAGTTTGTCCTAAGTGTAAGAAAGTATATGATGGGTACTTTACCCGTTGTGAACAGTGTGATATTCCTTTGGCTATGTATACGCCACCAGAACGTAAAAAGGAAGAAAAAATCCCAAAATCTGAAAAAGTGTTGCAACAATTTGGCCTCAGTGGATTAGATGAAATTGATGCAGATTCGGTTCGATGGGTAAGTGGGGAACTCACAGGAAACGGATTACTTGAGTTTAGCAGTTTGCTTTCAGGGGCTAAATCCAGTGAGTTGATTATGAATTCCTGTTTGCGTGCTTTGGTAGAGCAGAACTGGATTTTACTTCGGCAGCTGAACAAAATGAACAGGCAGTTGGAAGAAATGAAAGAACAAC
>DYBQ01000177.1:0-978 GCA_019418545.1 Clostridiales bacterium
ACCTATGACCCCCTGCTTGTAAGGCAGGTGCTCTAACCAGCTGAGCTATGCCCCCGTCTGATGGTGTCGCACTCACCGGCGACTCGTATATAATACACCATCTTCGGATGAATGTCAACACCTTTTTTCAAATTTTTTTTATTTTTTTTCGGAAGCCTGTCGAGCAATGTCTTCCAGCTCTTCTTTGGAGAATCTATACTTTTTTGCACAGTACTGGCAGCACGCTTCCGCATATCCGGTTTTGTCCGCCAGGGATAGAATATCCTCCCGCTTCATCGTTGAAAAAGCCTGGATTACTTTGTCCCGGCTGCAGGTACACACATATTTCACCTGAAACTCGTCCAGAATTTCCATTTCGAAGCCAGCCAGTGCTTTTTGACAGATTTCTTCCATGGACATTCCTTTTGCCAGCATGGTCGTTACCGGCTCTAACGTTTTCAGGTTTTCTTCCAAACGGTCAATGGCCGTGTTGTCGGCTCCTGGCAGCACCTGGATGAGAAGCCCGCCAGACAGCATAGCCTGATGGTTCTCTTTGTCCACCAGAACGCCCAGCGCACACACAGTGGGTATCTGCTCACTAATCGCGTAATAAGCCGTTATATCCTCGGCAATTTCCCCTGTGGCAATCCGAACCTGTCCGGCATAGGGCTCTCCTTCTCCCAAATCCCGAACAACCATCAGTAAGCCATTCCTGCCTATTCCGCCGCCTACATCCAGCTTTCCGTTAGGCTTTAAGGGAAGCTCGGTTTCGGGGCTTTCTACATACCCCCGAACATTTCCATGGCTGTCGCTAATTGCCACAACACTTCCGAGAGGGCCGCCGCCATTGATTTTCAGCGTAAGGCTTGCATTTTCTTTTTTTAGCATTGCCCCCATCAAAGAAGCTCCGCTGAGCAGCCGACCCAATGCAGCCGTTGCCACAGCGCTGGTGTGATGCAGCTCCTGCGCAATTGCCACGATTTCAGAAGTATCCACTGC
>DYBQ01000177.1:988-2485 GCA_019418545.1 Clostridiales bacterium
GGTGATACAGCGAATCATTCTATCCATATTCTTCTTTCCTTTCCCTATGGATTACAAAGTATTTTCCGATTTTATGCCGGGCTTGCGGGTTACAAAAACCGCCCGCTCACAGGTTTCTCCCGGTTCTTCAAAGGTTCCGTCCCCATATACGGCCAAGACCTCCAAACCGGCCTCCTGCAGCATTTTTTCAAGCAGCTCACGGGAATAGGCCCTTTCAAAAAAATGCTCGCTGCTGCGATGATACACATGCCCATCCCGCTCAAAAAAGTCCAGAGCAATCTTAACCTTATCGGTTTTCGTGTCCAGCGTATTCTGCCACACACAAAACACATCACCGGTATCATAAACAAAGGTATTGTTGCACAGCACTTCCCGGTGCTTGTACAGCGTGTTGACATCAAAGACAAACAGGGCTCCCGGATTCATAAACAGGGAAACCCGCTGGAAAGTTTTGGCCACGTCTTTTTCATTTGTCAAATGGTTAACACTGTCCAGCATACAAAACACTGTGTCAATGGTCCCATACAAATCCAGCCTTTGCATTTGCTGGCACAAAAACAATAAGTCCACCTCTGCATCGGCTGCCTTCTGCTGGGCTTCCGAAAGCATTTCCATAGAGCCGTCCACTCCATAGATGTCAAAGCCCCGTTTGGCAAGCTCCACTGTCAGTGTCCCTGTACCGCAGGCCAAGTCAAGTGTCAGCCCCGGTTCATGCCCCCATTTTTCCAACAGCCGGCACAAATAATCGGCACGCTTTGTATATTCCACATTTTTTGTCAGACCGTCATAATATCGGGCAAAGGATGCATATGCGCCCATCAATCCTGTTTCTCTCCTTCTCCGGCTTCTTCCGCCAGGCGGCCGAACACCAACTCATATCCGTCGCACCCATAATTTAAAGAGCGATTGACACGGGAAATCGTTGCTGTTGAAGCTCCGGTTTCTGCAACAATTTCACTATAAACGCGCTTTGTACTGAGCATATGGGCCACTACCAGACGCTGGGACATGGCTTTCAGCTCTGGCACCGTACACAAATCTTCAAAAAAGTTATAACATTCTTCTACTGTTTTCAAAGAAAGGATTGAGCGGAAAAGGAAGTCCATATTGCGGTCCTGCAGTTTTGAATTCAAAGAAATCACCCTTTACAATAAAAAGTTAAACACACGGCGGCACACCTCTGTCCTCAAACAACCGGGAACAAGAATCCCCCGGAAAACACGACCGCTTTCCGGGAGATGATAAGGTTCTCAACACCAATATATCCGAATTATGCGAGAACACGGAGCACCTTCTACTTTCGTTAGATAAAATTTTACCACAGAAAAGTTAAAAAGTAAAGGCAATCCTTCAAAATATCCTCTTTATCGTAAACATACTTCCTCAATCATTTTTTGTAATTGTTCAACGCCTTCTCCTGTTTGGGAAGAGAACGGAAGCACTGTGATGCCCGTTTCAGAAAACAAATCCTGATAGTAAGCGAGCTGTGCAGTGCGC
>DYBQ01000177.1:2495-3081 GCA_019418545.1 Clostridiales bacterium
CTGGGTCTTGTTCAGCTTGTCCGCTTTGGTACACACCGCCACAAAAGGCAGGCCGCTGTCCAGCAGGAACTGTACCATTCCCCGGTCATCCTCGGTAGGCGCATGGCGCATGTCCAGCAGCTGAATGACCAGACGGATATTCCTGTTTTGGGCAAAATAGCCTTCTACCAGCTCTGCCCACCGCTTTTTTTCCGACTGGGATACCCGGGCATAGCCATACCCAGGCAGCGGTTTTTCCCGGCGTAGCGCTGACACGGGCCAGCGCTTTCCGGTTTACCAGCTTGTTGAGAAGTGAGGATTTTCCCACATTGGATTTCCCGGAAAACACAATCTCCGGTAAATCGGAAGCCGGAAGCTGGGAAGCCTTTCCCGCAGCTGATTCAAAAGAAACCTGTTGAAAATTCATGGTATCCTCCCTTTATTGCGGAATCGGCGCAGGCTGGGAAGTGTGCCCTGCTTCGGAAGCAGGAAACCCTTCCGGCGATGCTGTTTTTTCGTTTTCTGTGGGAATTGGCAGCTTGGGACAGGCTGTCAGCGCCGTTTCTAACACCTGTTCAATTTGCTTTACCGGTTTAAAGGTTACGGC
>DYBQ01000178.1 GCA_019418545.1 Clostridiales bacterium
GCTTTTGCAGCTCGGTGCTCAGGGTCTTGGCATAGTTGTGCAGGGTGGAAAGGTTGTCAAATTCTTTTTCGCTCAGCTCCTGCCCCGCCGCCAGCCTTCGGGAAAGATAGGACGCATAGTCCCCGACCTGGGACAAAAACCGGTTGATGTTGTTAGAATTTTCTCCGGCAGCCGGCAAAGCGGCCAAAGCAGCCTTGGCTCCCGAGGATTCCTCCAAAAGCTGAGCCGCAAGGCCGGTTTGCGCCGTGGCGGTGTTGGCATAGCGGGATTTTTCCAGCGCGGCCTCTATACCGGAAACATAGCCCGAAAGGTCGCTGACTGCCCGCTGGTATACATAGGAAAGGGTGGTTTCCGCTTCGGCGGCCTGCATATTGCGTACAGAAAACCCAATGCCCAGCACGGCGACTGCCGCCAGCAAAAAGGTCCCCGAGCGGATTTTTCCTCTGCGAGTCACAGCAAATCCTCCTTTTCTGTCATCATTACAAAAGGAGTATGCGCCGCAGGGGGAAAAAGTATGCATCCATTATTTTTTTAAAAAAGCCGAAGCTGCTGTGGGGCGGCTTTGGGGCGAAGCTTTGGCGTTTCCCGAATGACCTTTTGGGGCAGCTCCGAAAGGAAAACCGAAGGCTCCCCGCCGCAGGTGAGAATGAGTTCTTCCCGGGCGCGGGTCATGCCCACAAAGAATAGCCGCCGCTCTTCCTCCAGATTGATGCTTTCGTCTGCCCTTTCCAAAGGCAGCGTTTTTTTCTGTACCCCCGCAAGGAGCACCGCCGGGAATTCCAGCCCTTTGGCAGCGTGAAGGGTCATCAGGTGTACGCCGCCGCCGTGATACTTTTTCTTTCCCCGGCGGATGTCCACATCCTCCCCCAGGGAGAGGGCTTCCAGCATTTCCTCCATGGAGTCGTAAAAAACGGCGGTACGGCACAGCTGCTCCATGGCGTCGCTGTCCCCGTGACGCTCCCGCCAGCCGTCAAGGAGCTTTCGGGGCGTATCCTTCCGGTGGGCGCTTTCCTGCCGGTATTCTTCAAGCCACAGGGACAAAAATCCCGAGTCCTCCGCTTCCTGCTGTAGGCGCTCGTCCGAAGGCAATTCTTCCTGAGAAAACAGTTTTGCTGCCCGCTCGCACAGATGGGCTGGGCAGTCCCACATCAACCGCAGGCAATCCTGCAAAGCAGCGGTGTCCCGGGGATTCAAAAGGAACCGGTAAAAAGCCAGCGCCCCCTGTACCTCGTCCTTTTCCAACAGCTGTCCCCGGCCATATACGATACAGGGGATGTCCTCCCGGTTTAAAATTTTTTCCAGGGAATCCAGCTGATGGCGGGTGCGGCACAATACGGCAATGTCTGAAAACGGCAGCGCCGGCTCCCGGGCGCCCCCCATAGACTGGGCTTCCAGCATATCCAGCCCGCCGGTCAAACGGCGGATTTCCCTCGCTATCCAAATGCCTTCCTGTAAGGGGGAAGAAAGGCAAACGGCCCGCACCGGGATTCCGCCGGCCGCATGGGGGGAAAGAACTCGGGTTTCGCCGGGGTTGTGGGAAATCACATAGACGGCAGCCTCCAAAATTTCCGGCGCGGAGCGGTAGTTTTGGGATAAGTGCAGGACTTTTGCCTGGGGGAACGCCTGTGTAAGCGCCGCAAAACAGTCGGCGTCTGCGCCCCGGAAGCCATAGATGGACTGGTCCGCGTCGCCGATGACAAACAGGCTTTTGGAATATTGGCTCCAGTGCCGGACGAGCCGGTGCTGCAAGGGGTTCATATCCTGAAATTCATCCACCAGCAAATGGGTGAACTTTCGGCAGCTGTGAGGTGTCAGCTCCAGCGCATCCAGCAGCAAATCGTCCAAATCCCGAAGCCCATGCTCTTTCAGGCTTTGGCAATAGGCTTCATACAGGCTGTTTTCTTCCCGGCAGCCCCGGTTTTTCCAGTCAGAGACCTCTTTTAATAAGTCGCCAGGCTTTTCTTTGCTCCCTGCCTGCTGCAATATCTGTAAAGCGGTTTTGAGGGCAGTCTCACGGGAAATGAGGGGCTTTTTGTCGAGGAGGGAGAGGCAAATTGCATGGAAGGTGCCCCCCGTCAGCCCCCGGACGGCCTTTTTCCCGCCAAGCTCTTTTTCGAGCCTTGCCCGAAGCTCACTGGCCGCCTGTCGGGTAAAGGTCACGGCGGTAATTTCCCCGGGCTTTGCCTTTCCGCTTTCCAGAAGATGGGCAATCCGGGCAATGAGGGTGCGGGTTTTTCCGGTGCCCGGCCCGGCAATCACAGCGGTTACCGGCGATTCCGATTTTGCCGCCTTTTGCTGTTCCTCATTGAGGCCGCCGGAAGCGGGGGAGGGGGAAAGCTCCTCTTGTTTGGAGGCAGGCGCTTTTTTGGCGATGGCAGGCTCCTTTTTTCGTTTTGGGGGAAGCAGCCCGAACAGGGAAGTTTGTCCGGCAAAGCGTTCCCGCTCTTCGGGGGTAAAGACAGAAATCACACCGTATTCCCCGTCATAGCCGGGGTTGCGGTGGACTTCCCCGGCCCGCATCCGGCGAATCCCTTCGGCCACCAGTTCCCCGGCGGATTTGGTAATGATGTCCAGCGGGAGCTCCCACAAAATGGAAAATTCCGGCCCCAGCTCCCCAAGCAGACGGAAATAGCCTTCCTGCACCCGTTTGCTGGCAGGGGACATGCCGATGGCAGAGGCGATTAGCTCCGGCAGAGGCATCAGGCTTTCAAAGGGGCGTGCGTTTTTTGGCCGGAATCCGGCGGGACGGTCGGCCAGCTCCTCCACCCGATGCTCCACGCCGATGGTCAGTTTTTTCCCGCAGACAGGGCACAGGCCGCCATAGGAAAGGGTTTGTGACGGCTCCAGGCAAACATGGCAGTTCCGGTGGCCGTCCAAATGGTATTTCCCTTCTTCCGGGAAAAATTCCAGCGTGCCCAAAAAACCTTCCCCGTTTTGGATGGCTTTGGCAAGCGCAGGATAGGAAAGTTCCCCGTCCAGGATGTCCGCCTCCCGTCCCAGCTTTTGAGGGGAATGGGCGTCGGAGTGGGAC
>DYBQ01000179.1 GCA_019418545.1 Clostridiales bacterium
CTGCTAATGAGCCTGGATATCAAAGCCCCAACCGTGCCTCTCAGGAGTGGGCAACTGCACAAAACCTGGGAATTGTGGATGGTAGTAAATACGGCGAAAATATTGTTGGCCTGGCCTTTGCCGGCGGCACAGATTTGCCTGGTACCCGGAATATGATTATGGCCAACGCCAATGGCAGCGTAAATGCCAGTGGTAATAACTTCAACAATGACGGCTGTAAGCTTGAAATGATTACCATTGATAATGGCGTCGATTCGGCTTCAGAACTGGCCGCAAACTCTGACGTAGCAATTGTGTGCGTTGGTGACCAGCCTCATTTGACCGCCCGCGAAACCACTGACCGTTTGGATACCATGGACAATATCAAGCTGGCAGCTTCGCAGGAAGAGCTGGTTGAAAAAGTGGCAGAAGCCAACGAAAATACTATAGTGGTCATTGTGGGAAGCTATGCTTTTGATATCAATGAGATTAAGAATAACCCAAATGTCAAGGGTATTGTATATACTTCCCATGCAGGACAGGAGCTGGGAAGTGCTGTAGCAGATGTCCTCTTTGGCGACTATGCACCGGCCGGACGCCTGACCCAGACCTGGTATAATGGCCTTTCCGATTTGCCTCCTATTGATAACTATGACATTATCGAGGGCGAACGTACCTATCAGTATTATAACGGAACTCCCCTTTATGAGTTTGGTTATGGTTTAACCTACACGACTTTTGAGTATTCCAATATCAGCGTACCTGGCGGCGGAAGTTATTTGCCGAATGACCTTGGAAGTTCTGTAGATGTTTCTGTAGATGTCAGGAATTCCGGCGATACTGCCAGTGATGAAGTAGTACAGCTGTATGCAGCGTTTAATGGCGATTCTGAAATTAAGCATGCCAACAAGTCTCTGGTAGGTTTCCAGCGAATCCATTTGGAGCCCGGCGAAAGCCAGACGGTAAAATTTAGTGTTCCCATGACCTCCCTGGCAATTTGGGATGTCTCCAACCAGTGCTTCTATGTGGAGCCCGGCGCATATCAGTTTACGGCAGCTCCTTCTTCTTCTGGTATTGGCGGCGTTTCCAGCGGCATCAATGTGTCTGGTGACAAAATTGCCCCCAGAGATTTAACCAAGCAGACCAACGCCATGTCTTATGACACCTATTCCTCTTCTGAAGAGAAGGAAGCGGAAATTATTCCAATTTCCGTTATGGAAGATGATGATTATGGTATTAAGTCCGCAGTGGCAGGCGCAACCGTTACCTATAAAAATGCGAACTTGAATAATGCCCAGGGGATTACCTTGCGTGCTTCCAACCCCAACGAAGAGCCTGCAATTGTTACGGTATATGCAGATGATGCAGAAGTTGGCACCATTGAAATTCCTTCTACCGGCCATCAGCAAACCTTTATCAATGTTGGCAAGGAACTCAGCTTCCCGAGCGGCGCTGCTGATTTGACTCTGCAGTTTGACAAGAGCGAAGTGGGAATCAAATGGCTGCAGCTGGGAGAAGTCACAGAGGCTTCTGCAAAAGACTTCCAACTTAATACTTTTACTTGGAACTCCAATAACAACACGACCCTCAGCCGCCTGCATGTAGCTGTCCCGGCTGAAATCACCCAGGCTTATTCCAGTGCAACCACCAACAATTACAGCAAAATCGCACTGGAGGCATATACGACTTCCAGCGGTGTTGTAACTGCCGCACCTGTATGGAGCGTTTCCAAGCCGGACGGTTCCCCCATTGAGACCGTTTCGATTGATGCAAATGGCGTTCTTTCTGTATTGGAAGGTGCAGAAAACGGCGAAATCCTAGTAACCGCCACGATGGGTGACTTGGCGGTAAGCCGCACCATCACCCTGAAGAACCAGGACGTCCCGACCAATACGAATGCAGATGCCATTATTATTCGCAGTGGCTGGGATTCCAGACCAACTGATATCAGCCATGGCGAGAACCAGTTCTCGTTCTTTGGAAATATTTATCAGGAACAGGGCAAACTCATGCTCAGTGCAATGACATATCCGGTAGTTGACCCTGGCAGAATGTGTACTTTTGAAATCTTTGGCGATGAAGACTGCACAACTCCTACTGATTTGGCTGTCCTTTCCGGTGAAGCAACCATCGGTTATATTGAAGGCCAGAGCAGAGGCGCAGATTATGCTTCCTGCAACCAGTGGATTCAGGCAACAGGAAAAGGGAACGGCAACGTTTATGTAAAGGCAACCTGCGGCGAAGTTTCCTATGTGAGCCGGATTGCCATTCAGGGACAAGGCTCGGAGAGCGCTTATGAAAAGCGGCTTCAGGCAGAACTTTATGACGAAACCGGCAACCTGGAAGGCAGCGAATGCAACCTGCGCTTTGATAACGTTCACGGCGATGAGGTTGGCCTGCAGCTTAACCGAATCCGCAATCAGGATTATGCCAAATACAGCAAGGTGGACTTTGGTACAGTCAGCGAGCCTATCAGCATGACTATGAATTATCTCAAGGTTTCCTCGGAACCCGCCACCATTACCTTTATGCTGGATGACCCGGTGGACGGCACCAAGGCAGCTGAAATTACGTTGACCGGAGACTATGATATTACCAACCCCAATGGCGAATATGCCAATGTCGTATATCACTGGGAAGAAACTACCATTGATTTCAATGCAGTTTCTGGTGTCCATGATTTGTACCTGGTATTCGACATCTCTGACAAGGTTCCCAACACAGATATTTCCTCCACCTATAATCAGGTAGCTGGATGGCTGGATTTGGGCATTAACTGGCTGACCTTTGAAGGCGGCAGCGAGCAGCCGCCTGTAGTGGATGATGGCCTTGACCGGACACTGTTGAAGGACAGTATCGATGCAGCTAATATTGCCAAGGAAAATTATCCTGAAAATCTGATTGAAGCCGTTCGTGTAAAGTTTGAAGCAGCTTTGGAGCATGCCCTGGAGGTTTATCAAGACCAGAGTGGAAAGTATACCCAGGCAGATATTGACCAGGCAGATGACGAGCTGGTGCGCATGATGCAATATCTGTGCTTTAC
>DYBQ01000018.1:0-1900 GCA_019418545.1 Clostridiales bacterium
CAGATCATAGGGCTTGCTCACCCCCTATATAAGCTTACATGCAAGCGCCTACAATTACTTGCTGTTCAGTTGCTTCATCTGAGTAATGGATTCCTTCAGCTTATCAAATCCAAACATGGCCGCATAAGAAGTAAGGAACCCAACTACAACCGCCGCAACAACCATGTACCATTCAACAGCAATGCTGCAGATTTGACAGTATGCGAAGAACGCTACTAACGTCAGTACCATAGATACAATCACGGCAAGAATATTTGTAGGCAGCTTATCCCAAGTTAGATTCTTCAGCACCTGAACAATAATATTGGTTACTACCACAAGAGCACCAATAATGCTCAGAAGAACGGGGATATTAAAAACATTTTCCATTTTTATGGCCTCCTAAATGTGTTTAGATTGGTGGACTATCAATGTTGCTCGACTCGCTCGAATTGGTGGAGAAGTTATTAGCCTTTGCCATTGCGTACTTAATACCTTCTCCTTGTGCGCTGGAGTTTTCGACCTCACTCTTATGGACAATTTTGCTCAACACAATGCTGCAGGCTGTCCCAATGGGGGTAAATACGACTGTCCAGCACATCAACGCTCCGGTGTATCCGGTCGTGATACTTTTCAGAGCAAGATAAAAACCACCGGCAAGACCGATGGCTAAGAACAACATGATATAAATTGCGAGGCGGTTAGTGAATCCGAGCCTTGCAAAATGACCGGGCTTTCTCTTCACATGCTTCGCCTGTGTCTTTTTCTTACGCTCAATCTTGATGGTCACGGGCACCACCCCTTTTTACAGATTGGGTGTCACAATTAGGCGACACCCATTTTCTTTGCATAATTGTAGAACAACTGTGCAGCCTGCTCGCGGGTCAGCATGTCTGCCCACATGTAGTTCGGCGTACCATCAGGCAGATTACCACTGCCAGCAAACAGGCCAGTTGAAATCGCCCACTCACGAGCATCCTTGCTCCAGTCGCCACAGTCATTGTCGCGCAGCTCTGCGCGGTATTCGTTCATCAGTTTCTTGAAAGTGTCCAAAGTCATATCTTCATCCTCCTCTGTAACAGTTGTAGATGCAATTCTCTCCGTCCACTCAAGGGACACCCAGCCGACACCAGTATATCCCCAACCATTTTGTTCCTTGGAAATGTTGAGGATAGTACCATTCTCATAGGCGGTTACAACAGAACCGCTGATAGGTGCAGTACGACAGTTCAGACCGTCCTTTGCAGTAACCTTAACCTGATAGCTAACGGCAGTTCCAGTGTTGACAGTGCCACCAGAGAGACGCCGGTTCACCTCAGTGACGATTTGCGGATGGAGATTATAAAGATAATCACCGGGGCATGACTTGTTGGCAAACCAACGGTGAACAGTCAGCACCATCTCATTGGACTTCGGAGTATAAGCCAAAGTCGTATTTTTGTCGCCAAACCACACAAGCTTTGACTTACCGTTTCGTCGGCAAATGTCTGTAACCAAGTCCAACAGACCAGAATATGCTGCACTGGTGACCTTGTACGGGTCGTATGTATCACTGGCAACCTCAATGGTGACAGCCCGGTTGTCGTTCGCTGAAGATGAGGTACACCATGAGCGGTCTCTTTCCTCAACGTACATACCGATTCTGCCGTCATATCCCACACCGTAATTGGAAGATGCCTGCTTTGAAGACGGTGCAAAAATTGCGCCCAGAGATTCAATGCTCACCTGACCAACTACGCAATGGATAGAGATTCTATCAATGCTGTGGTTTCGGGGGCTTGACCGGTTCGGTGAAATTTTCGTATATGCTACAAGCGAACTATTGCTCATTCCATTACTCACTCCTTCCGTAGTTGTTCCAGCGAACTTGTCGTAATAGGTTTGTCCATAACCAGCTCGCTTGGATTGGGCGGATTGGCTC
>DYBQ01000018.1:1910-35397 GCA_019418545.1 Clostridiales bacterium
TGGAGCAGAACCGCATTGGATGCTTCGAGTACAGATGTAGCGTTCCGCAACGTGTTCAGAACGCCGCTGTAGCCCTCTGACAGCTCTTTCATAAGAAAGCTAAGCTGGGTATCCAGGTCACCGATGGACGCTCCTGCGGCCTTACAGTGGTTCAGAAGAGCCTGCTTGCGCGACCAGAATGTCCACTGAGCCAATCCATATCCAGCGCTGTCGTGCACAAAATCAGAATAAAAACCATTATCCACAGCCGCCGTATAGGAGGCATCGGAATATCCCAGCTTTTTCTCATAAGTATTTTGGAGATTCTGCGGGTTCAGGCCGCTCTCAGCATAGAGGTTTCCCATCAGCCCTGCCACACCATAGTCATTCAACCCATAGGATTTTAGAAACTGCCAAATTCTTTCATCGTTCGCCATCTCATGATTCCTCCCGATAAAGAATAAGGTCAGTCCTCTTCGTCATCGCCCTTGCCATCACCGGCGCAGAATCCAGCAACGGTGTCTAAATCAACCACGTCACCGTCTTCATCATAGAAATAGCCGGTTTCCTCGTCGTAGTTGAGTTGTCCGACGTAGGGCAGGTCATCGTCAATCTGTTTGTTGTAGTAGCGCAGATTCAGCTCTGGCATATTTTTCTTCTCGCTCATAAGCGAACCTCCTTATAAATCCATCATTTTATTCACAGATACGCATAGTGGGAGCTCGACCAAAAGCCGGCTCCCACTTTTTCTATATTAACTTTCACACCAGTTTGTAGTGCGGTTTCTCTTCCCCGAACATCCAATACCGGAGATAGTCATCCAATACAATTGCTATGGCAGATAGCACTACCCATGCAAGTGAGAAAGGCAGACATATCTGTCCCATCACGTTGAAGGGCATATTGGAATAGTCCCACACATTAAGTCCGAGCCATACATTAACAACAAGCCCGGTAATGAATTCACATACCGTTACAATAACGGCACCTATCATCGATTGCCAGACGATACCGAGTTCCCACGGGAATAGTTCGTTAATAAGACCAATCGCTACAAAGCACACACCACCAAGTATGAACATTGAAATATGTGTGTGGCCTCTCCACAAAAGTTCAATCAGTATGTAGATAAGACCGCCAATGACTGCAAGAATTGTGGACTTCAATACATGACGAAATATCATAAAATATTACGCCTCAGAAGCGGCCTGCGCCATATTCGTAAGAATGGCTTGCATCTGCTGCTGTGCAACGGCAAGCTTCTCGTTCATCTCTGTGAGATAAGGTTCAGGAAGGGTCATGCCATATTCCACAGAGGAAATCGCTTCTGCGTTATCAAGGCTCTGCACATACTGCTTAAGCTCATTGTGGTAAGTGGTCTGCGTGGTAATAAGAGTCTGGGCAGCGATGTAGATTTGTACAATCTCATTTGCGGAGTAGACACGGCACACACCACCATCGGATTGATAGGGGAATTCGCTACCGCCCAACTCTACAACTCGGAATAAGTTATTGATATTGCTTTGGTCTTCAATGCTCAGGTTAAAATGAACGCTCTCTTCACCAAGCTCAATATCTACACCGGCAACAATAACAGCGTTGCACATATTAGAAATTTCGGCCAGCTTAGCTGCCATGATAAAAGACAGGGCATTGTCTTCACCAACGATTTCTACAACGTCTCCAATAGTAACCCAGCCACGCTCAACTGCTTTTAGAAGGCCAGACGCATCAATCATCTGCGCTTCGTACATTGCCATCAGTTTTTCTTTCATGCTCACACCTCCAGTGCTGCAAGAATCAGCTCATCCACAAGACCACGCTGTTCATAGGCCATACTTCCACCATCAATCTTAGAAACGATAATAGTGTCTGCACCATCAATATCATCATGACCAAGTAGATTATAGGGTTCGCTGTTAAATGCGACCCCAATGGCATCTGTCTCCGTGGCATTGGTTAAATCGCCGCTTGCACCAATCTTGATATAGTTTACAGAATCAGTGATACCGAGTTCTGTACCATCGATTTTGATAATACGATACATTTATGCGTCCTCCTTTGCACCAACTAATCGAGCAATATGCCGTAGGTCATCGATGTCGGCATGAAAGAAATCATGATTCCACAGCCAGTAATATTCATCATCAGTGCGTTTGTACTTCTGGCTGATTTCATCACTCCATACTTTGTCCCACCGTGCCTGATAGTTACCGTCATCTCGCTTGGACAAAGTCTTTTGAATTGACTGTGTTAATTTGCCTCGAACCTTACCCATATTGTCGTCATTTTCTGCAAAATGCTGATGGGCATTTTCACTGGTTTCCAAGCAAAGTGCTTTGTCTCCGTAGAAAATGTATCCATCATGGCCTTCGCATTCCGTCAAAGCTGGTAGGTTTACATACCCACATTTTGCTTGTCCCTTAAAACGTTTATGAACAATGTATTTCACCTTTAATTCCTCTTTCTCTAAAGTTTTCAATCCGTTCGGGAGAAAACCCGAATATCGCATAGAACAGCCTACGAAGCCGCAAAACACGTTTGTGGTCGTTATAGCATTCGAAGTAGGCGAGCATACCGTTAACAGAAGTCCATAGGCCTTCATAAGACATTTCGCCATTTTGAATCTTGTGGTAGAAAGCCTTTATCTTCCTACGTGCTCGTTTGACGCCGTCTCGATTCCCGTTGACAATGACCTTCCCTGTTTCGGTCAGGTGATACTTCGCCTTGCAGTAGCGAAATGGTTTTGTCAGTGGAACAATTCGAGACTTAGAACGGCTGATGGTTAACCTCAAACTCTCGGCCTTTTCTACAACCAAATTCATGATTTCTTTCGCGTCCCTATCGGGTGGAACAATGACATAGTAATCATCCATATAATGTCCAGCACACTGAATTGATAACTGACATTTGATATAATTGTCCAGCGCAGATGGAAATGCAATCATCTCTGCTTGGCTTGGCTCAACTCCCAGCGGTAGCCCCTTGCCACCCGGAACAGTGTTTACAATGCTGTCGCCAAGCGCTCTCAAATCATTATTGTGCAAGAGCTGCTTGTGCCGTCTGAATATCATTTCATGTGACACGGATGGAAAGAACTGCTTAAAGTCCAAAAGGATGACGCTGCCCTCTCTGCCATACCGGCGAAAATGGTAACGTAGGTCTTCACGCAGTTCTCGTTTAGAGAACTCGAATCCTTTGCCCGGTAGACTTGCTCCATTGTTCCATATCATGCTCGGCAAATAAAGGGGCAGCAGAACCTTTTGGGTGAACACCTTATGTATCTGTCTGTCTTGGATACGCGGCGCATCAATAGGCCGTGTCTTTCCGCGTTCAGAAATCATGAAGTGAACATATGCCGCAGGCTCCCATTTGTGTTCCAAAATAAGCCGCCTGCGTCTTGCAGTGCCTGAGAACAAGTGCAACTCAAAGCGTTGCGTACTGTTCTTCCAGCGTACAGCATTGCAGCACTGCTTGCCGGCGCTGTATAAATCGTGATAAGTAAATACCTCGCTCAGTCCACCAACGTCCAAACTGCGCTGTAACCTGTTCGCTTCTCGTTTTGCTTTGCGGCGCTCATAACGGCCGCTTCGTCTGCTCATAAAGTTATTCGCCCTCCGTACATATATCTTGTAGGGTATCGTCTAATATGCTTTGCTCCCACACATGAAACGGGGTAAGATACATCGCCCGCCATGCACGCTCGGTTTCCCGGCGGCGTCCGTGTCTGAGCATCAAAGGGCAGTTTTGGACTTGCGTCACGGGAAGCATCTCTCCTTTCGTAAAGGTCGTAGTTCACTCTGCTTCGAGTTACTGCGGTTGACCTTAACCATTTCTGGTTTACGAAATCCGGGGCGAGCCCATTGGAATTCCTTGCGTTGTTGTTGTTCGCGTTGCCGTTCGTGTTCACATTGCAGAAGTTGTTGCTGTTGTTGTAATTAGGGGAACGCTCCCACCAATTAGCAGTGGAACACGGAAGTGCGAAAAAACACACCCGCCGACAGGTTTTACAGAGATGCACCCATACTTTCATTATTTTCTGCCTTTGTCGCTCTTCAGCACATTTGTTAATAACCCGTTCTCTCGGTCGATTAACTCGCCGAGTTCCTGTGCCATATGCTCCAATTTCTTTTTGGCATCTGAAGACTTAACGCTATTACCACTTCCTGTAGTAAAACACCCCGATGGGTTTGTCATCATCAGCTCATAACAATGGCTAAGATGAACATCGAGTGCCATCAGTGATGCGCGTGCTTCAAGTAAATGCGTCTTCCGCAGTTCTTTCCTCATTGCATCAGAAGGATAGATGCTATTTGCTTTCTCAGTGTGGTCTAACACTTCTGAGGCAAGGGAAGACACTTCTGACGCAACAAGCCTTGAATAGCGCGAGGACAGGCGTGACAGGAAGTTGATGGTCTGAATGTAGATTTTGTTGGCGACATTGATATACTCTGCCTTGCTTTCAGACCTATGTGCTTTCAAAACTGACATAGAAATCTCCTTTCGTTCTTTTTATTGTGTTGTCCTCTTGGACTAATCACAAAGGGGCAACCCCCTCCGCAGAAAGAAAAATGCATCTGCAAACAAAGGCAAATGCAACCATACTGATATTTTAATAGGGGGGAGGGACGAGGTTCCCATCCTAAACCGCAGAGGGGCAACCCCTTATATAGTTTCACCTGCTATGAATCCGCCCACTGTCGTGGGCTTGATTCATTTGGTTTCAAGATTAGACCCTGAAAGCCGGGGCGAGCCCATAGGAAAGCCTTGCGCTGCCGCCGGTCGCGCCGCCGCCCGTGTTCACAATGCAGAAGGCGTTGCTGCCGGTGTAATAAGGGGAACGCTCCCACCAATAAGCAGTGGAACTTGTTGAGCTGTGACGGTATTTCACCTTGCTATTGCCGTTCTTGTAATACTGGTACTGCGCTTGGTAGTTCTGCTCCGCAGAGTTTGCATAGCTTCTGGTGCCAAAAATCTCGTATTCGGCCAGAAGAGGAAGGTAATCGACAGATTTGGTGACATAGGAAGCAGTGTTACTACCACCTCCTGTGTTATCCGTATAGATGTTCATTGGTTTCATGACAGCACGCAGGTCACTTGGGAGAGCTGCCATAAGAGTTCCAGAAACAGGAGACGTCGCAGTTGTGGTTCCAGCATCATTGTTGTTGGAGTTCGTACTGCCGAGAACATCATACCGCAGGTCGCAACCTTTCCAACCGCCAGAGTTAGTATTGGAGCTATGGTTCATGTTGAACCACTTCTGACCACCGGTCGAATAGTCGTTATAGTGGCTATCCACCAGACAAATATCCGTGCCGCCGCTCAGAGCCGTCTTGAATGTGCCGAACGTGATACCCGTACCCTCACGAGAACTATTGTGGTCAAATCCAAGGATGTACACATAATAAGTACCGTTAATGGCTTGGGTGCCGACAGTTCCGTTAACAGTCACAGCCTTGCGGTCACCAACAGCCCAGTAGTTCGCACCCTGACTTGCGTCAGCAACGCTCTTGATAACAGACCAGTCGTTTTCATTTAGAACCGAGCTGACAAACTTGGCCTCGACAGTAACAGACTGGCTTGATGGAGCGGTGTAATTTGTGCCGGCCGTGCAGCTTACGGTGATAGTCGTGTTACCGGTTGTCTGATTCACATTGTTAACGGTCACAGTGTTACCGCTGCGAGAAACAGTTGCGATACCAGTATTATTTGACACAACACTGATAGTGCCATCATGGTTACCACCGATAGTGAAGGTATCAGACAGGTTAGATGGACTCAGCTCAATGGAATTTGGACTCACCGTCAACGTACCAGTTGCTTTACCGATAGACCACGAAACGGTCTTGGCAGTTGTTGTACCATCACTCCACCGATAATCCGTGGTCGGAGTGAAGGTCGCACTGTAACTGCCGGCGTTTGTACCGGAGGTTGTGCCGCCGATAGTCATGTATGTCGTATTATAGTTGCTCCATGTTGGAGACTGCGCACCGCCGTTGTAAGTCAGACTTCCGCTTTGAGAAGGCACATTATCAATGGTGATTCGATTAGCAACACCAGTATCACGCTGGGTGGTGGAAGCATTGACACCACCATCCGTAGTCTCAGGGAAGAAACTGATGTAATAAGTCGTACCATTGGTCAACCCGGTTACAGTCAGCGGAGTGTTGGCATACTGATTCCGAGTCGTTACTTTCAGCGTATAGACTGCATCAGAGTCATCCTTGTCAGTGGCGTAAGAACCTTCCTTCACAACGACAGTAGTGCTTGCCCACGTTGCAAGAGTAACGCCGTCACTCGTAATGGTAGCAGCAGGGTCAGACCATTTGATGGTCATCTTGCCGTTACCAGCTTCCTCGGAAGCAACAATACTTGTGACATTCCAGCTATCAATCCCTGCCACCTGAGCAGTAGGAGTGGCGCTAAACTCATCATCTTCACTATCCGTATAAGTACCGGTTGTGGTGTATGGGAAGAATTTATAGTAGTAGGTCGTTCCATCAGACAGACCGCTGTCGCAGAAATATGCATTGGAATACTGGTTGCGAGTTGTGCTGTCAATCACAACAGTACCATCTCTGCGGCTTGTCGGCATGGAGCCAGCCTTACGAACAAGCAGAGTGCCTCCCCATGAAGCGAGTGTAGATTCGGCAACAACAAGGTCGTCGGGGTCTGTCCATTTGATATATACTTTTCCAGATGAAGTAAGCGTGGTAATATTAGAAACAGCAGCCAGTGCCAGCCCACCGCCGCCACCGGAGCCGCCTGGGAAATTAGGTAAAATTGGCATATCCTTGCCCTCCTTTTAACCTAAAAGAATGATATAAACAGGGATGTCGATGTCTGGCATCTCTCCATCGGCGGCAATGGTTAACTTGCCGTCTTCCTGTCCGACCACAGAAAGCATTGCCTCCCGCGCCATTTCACGTTGCTCAAACGTTGCGTTATGGGCAACAGAAATAGTACCGTTTTGTGTGGCAGTCAGCCCGGTAACGGTAATGTCCTGTGTGAATGGGGAATCAATACCAGTCCAAGCACTTGCCAGAAGGGTTGCAGAAACGAGTACGCTGCTGTTTGCCTTCTCGCCGAGGGCAGTGTCAATCTTGACCATGTTCGAACTTTCTGTTCCATTCATTTTGGTGCGCCACTCAAGGAATCGCTCTGAGCTATCATCTGTGATATACAGGCCATAGTTCGCGGTTGTATCGCTCATTTACATGCACCTCCATATCAACCAAGCAGGATAACAACAACGGGAATATCTCGTGTAGGCGTTTCGCCATAAGCTGCAATTGTGATAGTTCCTGTTCCTTGCCCGCACACATAGAGTTCTGCATTTTTTGCTGCCTCCATCTCAGCGTCTGAAACTGATTGAGACAGGCCAATAACTCCATTGGATTCTGCAGTAACTCCGCTAATTTGTAATGTCTGTTCTCCAGAAGACCACCCGCCTGAAAGCAGTGTTGCAGATACAGCAGTGCTCCCGCTGGAGTTTACAGGATTGATGCGGTGCCGCTTCTGTTCACCGTTATCTTCGGAGTCAATATAAAAACCCCCATCGTCGGGGGTGAAATAGGCATAGCCGTCATGGAACGGCGTTACATCTGTGGAAATACGGGAGCTGTCTCCCTTTAAGATTTTGAATAAAGCCATCTGTTTTCTCTACCTCCGTTCTACAGAGTTAAAGCTAAAAATAATGAAGGGGCGGGTGTTACCCCGCCCCATTTGTTATGGGAATATGATTAGAAGCTGCCCCAAGTCAGAGCAGTATCGGTGTATTCCTTTGCGGCAGTCTCAGCAGCATCCACATCGGTCATAGTAGCGGCCTTATTCGTGGAGGCGTCATAGGCAGTCTCAAAGGTGATATTGTCCTGCTTACCAGCCAGAGCGGTGGTCAGACCAGTAATCTTGTTCTGTGCCAGCTCAGGAATATCGTTTGCGACCAGTGCACGACGGGTGACAGTAATCTTACCATCAGTTTCCGCAACAGCAGAAACAACCTGTCCATCAACGGCAGAGTCTTCAACATCAAGAGCAGCAATGGCGTCAGTGATGTCAGACTCCACAGCCTTACCGTCCAGAGCATCCTGCAGCCCTTCCACCTTAGCGATTGCCAGAGTGGGGATGTCATCGGCCACAAGTGCGCGACGGGATACAGCAATCTTACCATCAGTCTCAACAACGGCACTAACAACCTGACCAGACACAGCCTCGTCTGCAACATCAAGACCCTCAATGGCAGTGGTGATATCAGCAGGAGTGGCCTTTGCAGCGAGAGCAGTTTCCAGGCCAGCAATCTTAGACTGTGCAATCGCAGCGTCAGCAGCGATATCAGTATCCTTGATGCTGCCCTTCACGGCGAAGGAAGACTCATCGCCCAGCTCACGCCAGGTAGCACCATCGTAGACATACTCCTTGGCGTTGTAGGTTACCACATCGCCCTTGGCAAACTCGTCCACACCAGAAACAGTAACTTCAGTAGCGGGGTCGGTAGTAGACTCACCAATATAATGCATAGCACCAGACAGGCCAGCAACCGCATTGGTCACGTCAGTCATGGTGGCAACCTTGTTGGTAGAGCCATTATAAGCAGTGTTGAACACCAGAGAGTCCTGCTTGCCAGCCAGAGCATCAGTCAGACCGGTTACCTTGGACTGAGCAATTTCAGGAATGTCCTCTGCCACCAGAGCACGGCGAGTGACAGTAATCTTACCATCTTTCTCGGACACAGCACTCACAAGCTGAGTAGCGACGGCGCTGTCAGCAACATCCAGAGCACCGACCAGACCATCGGCATACGCCTTGGCAGCAGCTTCGGCAGCATCAGCCTCGGCCTCTGCATACTTCTTTGCGCCCTTCACGGTGTCGGCAGTTGCTTCGTCATCATCGGTGCCCACATCGGCCTTGCCGTTAATTTTGGCGGCCAGGGTAGCCTCCAGGTCAGATTCTGCGACTTCATCCTTGGAAGCCAGGTTGCCCAGACCTTCAATAGACCCAGCAACAACGTCGGCAATCTTCTCGTCCACATATTCCTTCACGTTGGCGTAGGGGACGTCGGGCTCCTTATCACCGAGGTTGCCTACAGCGGTAGTGATTGCGCTGTCCACATCGTCAGCGGTGGTATAGGTAGCACCCATAGTCAGGGTCAGCTTGCGAGATGCAGCGTCATAGGACGCATCGGTCACAGCATTGCCGGAACCGACAACCTCAACAGAGGTAGCACCGGTGTCAAGGTTAATCTGCACATAAGCAGAACCGTTCCACTTAGCCAGAACGTTCAGGTCAGTGATGTAGTACAGCGCGGTGGTGCTGGGATTAGTGTTGCTCTGCAGAGCAGACAGGTTGGCAAACTCCTGGAAGTCACCCAGACGAATACGGGTAGAGTTGTCAACATCCAGATACATCGCACGTTCATCGGTAGTTACGTAGATAGTACCCTCGGTATAGGTAGAGGGCAGGTTCGCAAGCAAACCTTTCTTGAAAGCAATATTAGCCATAAAGTTTACCTCCTCAAAAATTCAATTTACAGAGAACCCCAAACAAGGCTCTCAACCAGACTGGAAATTGCCTCTTCATCAATCGCATCCAACTTCTGCTTATCTGCCAGAGTCATCAGACCAGCCCCGGACACACCGTCTGGCCCCTGACCCGCCGGGATAAGAGTAAGAACACCATGCTGGACATTGGGCGAATAGGTTCCGTCTTCCTGTTTGGTAAAGATGCGAATCTCAGCGGTATTGGTTGTTTCGGTACGCTGCACATTTACAATCTCGCTGAGGATTTCATCAGGCATGGAGTTGATGATTCCCTGCATCCCAGACACATCAGGAATATCGCCGATAGTGGCAATCTCATGAGCAGGGTCATCGGCCACATAGCCAGAGGACGCCTTATCCTCTGCGTTGTGGTAGAAGATACCCTTCTGATAAACATTGATACGGGAACCAATCCAGTTGCCGTCCACATTCTTATCAGCATAAATCTGGGCGACCATGCCGTTTTCGCCACCATTGTTCACGCCGACGAAAGACTCCGTACCATCCTGATGGGTGTATTTCGCACCGCCGCCAGTAGACTCATTGAAAATTAGAGCCGTACCTCCATCGTCATTTACAATTTCCCGAACAACAAAATCGCTGGTATCAATCAGCCCACTGGTCGGAATGTAAATGTGAGACGCTTCTGCGTCATTCAGAATCAACTCGATGTAGGTATCACCAACCTTAGCGCCCACATATGGCTGGTCATCCTCGGTGACTGTCTTAACACTTCCGCTTTGAACCACAAGGTCTTTGGGAATATTGATTTCTGCACCAACATAAGAGCTGGAACCGTCTACCGTTTTCTTCAGGCGGTATGTAGCGGAATACCCTTCAGCAGCATCATCCAGTTTCTCAATGGCGTACTCAGTGTTGTCCTTGGCAACATAGAGACCGTCATCCTCAATTTCGATAGTATTGCCCTCAACCTTCGAGACCTGAACCCCGATGGTTTTGGTTCCTTCTTCGCCATCTGCAATAACAATTGTTGCATCGACCGGAGTAAGTCCAGCAACAGTTCCGGCAGACAGATTGTCAAGCTTGACTTTGTCTTCGGCAGACATCAGCCCTGCAGCAGTCTGAGATGCGGCCTTGCCAGTGGCAAAAAGAAGGTTACCTTTGTAGAGCTCCTGTACGTCTTCCAGCCAATACAGGGTGTTGGTATCTTTCTGTTCAAGTGCATCAAACAGAGCTTTTGTACCAACTTTGAAGATAACATTAGCCAACTTTATTTCCCTCCTCTGCAAAAAAATATCATTATATAAACACTCTCTAAGAGTTTATACCGGTTACATTGGCTCCCAGATATAATCTGAGACAACTTCGTCACCCTCAATTTCTGACCATTCATCATTCGGATTAAGGTCAACCGGCTCTGGGATTTCTCCGGGTTCGTCCTCAATTGTGAAGGTAAGAACCTTTCGCTCGGAAATGTGCGGCACATATACCGCTCCATCCTTACCCATGACGCTGCCAAGATTCTTAACCGTTCCATCACTAAACGTAAGGATAAGCTCATTGTCCGAAGAGATACCGGCATTCGTAACCACAGCACCGGTATTTGTATTGACAACAATCTTGTCTCCAACAGGAACACCATTAGCAGAAAGCTGAATTGTACTATCTTCAGGATTGAAAATAATATTATCAGCCTTGTTCTCAATCGCATTTTCAATGGTGTTGTTCATGTCTTCAATGGCTGTGTTCATGGTGTGAGTTAATTGATAAAGCGCAGTCATCTGGTGGTCGCACAAATAGTCATCCATATTTTTGGATTCTTGGACTTGCAGCATGCACTCTCCCGTCTTTGCAATAACAGGATTAGACGGGGTACCGCTGTAAATCTGTATCCAAGTGCAGACCTCGCCCGGATATTTACTCAGCTTACAATTGATAGGGAACGTATATTGAAAATACGATTCGTTGTACGGCGTTTCCGAGCGGTTTAACACAACGACATCTGCAACTCCATCTGCACGCACATAACTCAGGAATACGCTGGCTGTGAGCATGTCAATTTCACCTACCACAGTAGGAATAAGGTAGGTAATTTTCTGGCTCAGGTTGTCGCCACGATAAATCGGCTCATTCACGGTGATGACCAAACTCATATCGTCATCGAGTTTAATGTAAAGCACCAGCTTCACCCCCAATCTCTAAATAATCACATAGTCGATTTCTTCAAGTAACATATCATCGTAGGCAGAAAGATTGTCAGCATCCATTTCGCTCAGAAGTCGATGTCGTTTCATAATCGGGTCTACAACAATCCCAATGGCAATACTGTGGAGCTCTGGATGCATAAACTGTCGGATTGCTTCAACAACCTCTGCCACGAAGATGACCGCAGTTTCAAACTCTTCATACTTTGTCGAGCAATCCCCATCACCAATGTCAGCAGAAAGCTCGATTGCGGAAATACCTTCACCAAGTGAGTAATGCAGTTCTGTCGCCAAAACATCTGCTGCCATCTGAATGACGGCCTGTGCCCCGTTATAAAATCGGTAGCACAGATTTGTCAGTTCACAGGCGATATCAATACCAGGAGAAACAGATATAGCACTTCTCTTGTTGGTTCCAAGGACAGAGCTTTCGATTTCAACAACCGGTTCAACAGTAAGAAGGCTATTCTTGATATCCTTCTCTAACGCGGTATTTATAACGAGGCTGGATTCAGCATTGCCACCAGACTTGCCCGTATATGCCATTACCGGCTGCGCAGTAAGTTGCATAGCAGATTCTGCTTTGGCAAATAGATTTGACAATGTTTCAACACATTCCGCAGATACAATAATACCTGCTGTATCGGAATAGAGAGAGTAGTGTGTTTGGAACGTTGCCGTGACATCAAACTCTGTTGCGTAATTCAAACGCTCGTAACAGGTTTTCAGCATTTCATCAATATGGTGAACCAATTCAGAACCTGTCTGCACTGCAACGAACTTTTGCAACGTATAGCTCTCAATGCAACTTTCCAAAATCAACTTGTGAATTGCAGTCAGACCATCTCGGTACGGGATGGAGTAAACAAGGATGTCGCATTCTGTCAGCCGATTGTTTAGATAAATATCAAACTCTTTTGCCATATGCGACTCATCTCCTTATTTCAAAATTAGGCGGTCGGGTTCTTGGCAGAGAGCTTCAGGAATCCTTCCTTGATTGTCATAATAGTGGCATTCTCAACGCTACGTGGCGTAGAAAGCTCGCCATACATCAGAAGGTTACCAGAATCAACGGTAGGGGAATCATAGATAACGAAGTGGGTAACAGTTCCCCAGCTTGCTGTACTTTCATTAAAGTTGATAGCCTGTTCATTCGTTACCACACCATCCAGAGGTTCGCTCAGGGAAGTCAGCTGCACACGAGCGTACCCAGCTTCGGTCGAGGGCTCGTCAACGCCAGAGCCGTTAATATTAGGGGTTGTGGTGCTCAGACCGATATAATAAGCAGCCGGAATCGCTGGGTCTGTTTTCGTTCCAAAAAGATTGCCTGCTGAACAGTTCAGGAAATAATTTGTATTCATAGTATCCATTCCTCCTTAAATATAAATGGGCATGACAAAAGCCGGCGGTCAGCCGGCTTTGTCGTTACCGTATAAAGTTTTTATTGATGTTGTTTGTGATGTATAAGATACCCTGCTTCGGTATTTCCACATCGCCATCAATATCACGAATGATGATTTGATAAATATACTTGCCGGATAAGTCAACCGTTTCGGCGGGGGAGAGGGTTACGGTCAGTACATTATCGTAAGTCCCTTCATTGTTGAAGATTGACTCCATCTGCTTCGTTAGAATGGGTGTTCCTGTTTTGTTTGTAAAACTAACGATAGAAAAATTGCAATCACACCCAGTGAGACTGAACGGCTTTTTATCTCGATAAAAATAGACATTGAAAGCAAGGTCTTGCGTCTCACCGCCAACGAAGTCGATGGTCGGCAAGGTGTATGGATTATAAGTACAGCTCATACACACTCACCACCTTACCATTATTTATTCTTGTCTGTCGCATCCTCGTTTGGCGTGATGACAGCAGAATTTAACAGAGAGGCGACTTCCTCAAGCATGGCAATACTACCGCTCAGATTGGCAAGGTTTGCCTTACCACTAACAGAAACGCTATTTAATGCGTTGAGAGTTACAGTCAGTCTCTGCATAATATCTTCCTTCATAATCCTTTACTCCTTTTCCTTTTTTTTAACTCAGCAACAATTTCATATAGTTTCTGAATCATGTGGACACACAAGGGAATCAATTCGCCGTAACGAATACCATAGTACATTTCAGAAGAACCATCTGGCATGCCTTTCTCGCAAAGTTCCAATAATGCGAGCTCTTCTTCTGAAAGGCCACAAGAGTCCCTCAGCGCCACAACATCCTGTGCGATAAAACCAATATGGCGCATGTTATCATTGTGGCTTTTAAGGCAGAAGGTGGATGGCTTCAATCCAAAGAAAAATTGTTCGTATTTATCAATATCTGTTCTAATATCGCTTTTCAAACGAATATCAGAGTCAACCGTGATTTCATCCGATGCATGGAGGCCACCGTTGATAGCATAAAGATATCCACTTCCACCGCTGAGCATAGCACCCTTATTACTGACAAAGACATAGTAATCTGCATATGGCCCGGATGAACCATACATTTTTGCACCATATGTTGTGCTCACTCCGTCAGAGCCACGAGCACAACAGAATCCTCCATCGTCGGTACCCAGTGTAACAAGTTCTGCGTCAATGGTTCCAGTCTTTATATAGTTAGCGTTTATATAAAGACGATTTGAAGTAGAGTCACTGAATATACCGAACCTCGTGCCGCCGCTGGTAAGCACATTAAAGACGTTTAGGTCTGTCAGCCTGTTATCCCAAGCAAGGTCATAGGCATCATCAGCATAGTAATAGGCATCATCCGCTCTGTCGTATGCACTATCTGCCAAATTGTATGCGGAGTTTGCTCTGGAATAAGCAGTGCTTTGTGAAGCGTTTGTTTCATTCACGAGCGCCCAGTTAATTGAAGAGCCGGCTGCCATAGTAATACTTCCTCTAATGGAAACATTGCCAGATGAATCGACAACAAAATTACCATTGCCTACATTGATTCCGTTCAGATTCAAATAATCTGCCGTAAACTCATAGGAGTTGTTCATCATGGAGTTTCCAGAGCTATCTCTAAATGAGGCACCAGACACCGTTCCACTGAATGTACCGTTCCTTGCATACAGATTGCCGTTCTTCATCACATAAAACGGTGCACTTGCGGGGTTGGAACTGCCAGCCCAAATGGCATAAGCACTGTTTGTCCCAGAACCAGAACCATGAAGGGCAACATAGGAGGAACCGCTGCCGCCATGTAAATATGTATCCTCAATGGTGAACCCGCCAATTTTACCGGATGTAGCTGTAACTCTTCCTCTGAAGTAGGCGTTGCCATCTCTCAGGTCAATGAAAAAGTTCGCATTTTCAGGAATCCCATCATCGTCCAGTATTAGGTCACCGTCATCATCCACGAAAGACGGGATGACGGTTGTTCCACTTGTAGTGAATAAGGAACCGGTACCAGCGAGAATGCCATATGCCGGGTCTATGATGAGTTTGCCACCGTTATCCTTCTGAAGAACAAATGTGGAATTGTTTAACCAAGCACCGCTGGAGTCTACCTTAAACTGCATTACACCAGTATCTGTTTCGTTTTCGATAACTAAGTTATTGCCGACAATGAGCTTGCCTCCAATGACTTCTGCATTGACACCGAAGTAGGTTCCAACATCTTCAGAAGAAAAAAGGCCAATGGCAAGTTTTGCATGAGCCCAATTATCATCCGTCATAGCTATCATGCTGTCCACGATGCGCAACTGGTAGTTGGAGTCGCCGCCAACATGGATTCCGGCACCATTGATAACAACACTTTGGTTGCTCGCAGCAAGTATAGTATTTTTCGCTGCGTCTAATGAACTGTTCATAAACTCAGATACAGCCGATGCGTGATTTACGGTTTGATTATAGATATACTTGCTTGCATCAAAGCTACGCCCAGAGGAGTAGCCTTGCTCTATCATATCCTTTAATGTGTTGCAGTTGTCGTGCCGCTTAAAGCGATTTGAAAACACAATGGAGAAATCCTCTCGGTCTTCAAAGTCTAACTCAAACTCGATGATATACGGAGTAATTACCGTTCTATCTCCAATATTAAGATATACCCCTTTGCCAAGTTCCAATCTGTTTCGGAAAGGTGCAAACTCATTGGCAAAAATGAAGTTGCCAGAATTAACACTGAACTCGTAAGTCGGCGTAGCAAGGTCACTCAACACCTCAACAGCATAGTCATACAGCTCCATCTGCACGGAGTATTTTTGGTAGTCGCTGACGTTTGCCGTGAGAAATAGAGAACCTGACTGGCTGGTGAACTGCAGCTTCGTCCCCTCATAAGTCGTAACTCCATCAACGACAACCGCATGGATATCACTTGATAGTCCAGACATAATGCCAGAAACAGTTATCATGCCACTGGTTGCTGTTGCGCTGCCGGAAGTGATAGAACCTCCATATATACTCAGCACATATTCTCCACTGTTATTTTCTTCAAGCGTTCCTCTGATGATATCCCCATTGACTGCATGACTGCCAGTTAGAGCAAACGTACCACCTGTAATGGTGTACATTCGTTTTTGGAACTTTTCGCTCAAATCAATTCGAACAATAGCCGCCCCTTGAATTAGAAAGCTTTCGTTTGAAAGGGTATAAGAGGTTCCTGATAGCGTTGTATCTACACTGGTAGCAACAAAGGTGTCTTCGGTAATATCTTGCTCAATTAGATACCGATTCAACTCTGTGTACTCTTCATCGGTGAAGTATTTCGTAATGGACAGCGTATTTGCGATTTCCTGAATCTGAGCAGCATAAGAGCCTGGGTTTGATGTATCGAGGTTAGACTCGATGGACTCTATCAAACTCTCTTTTGCAGCAATTTCAGCCTTCTTTGCGGATATATTTGCGTTGATTTCATTGAGCAAAGCTTGCTGTGTCTGTTTACCAGCAGAAGTCGTTTCCATTGCAAGGGCTTGAATTGTAACGCTTTGCTGAGATATAAGCGTTTCAAGTTCCCCTTGCAAGTCAACAAGAGCAACCCGTTCTGCAAGCAACTGTGCGGTTGTTGATGCACGCAACGCCACAAGCCCACGATACTGCTCTTGATAATTCAGTACGGTTCTTTGCCATACTTCCCATTTTTCCGCAAGCTCCGCTGGAATATCGCCGTTGGAAATAAAATAACTCAGGTCATATACCCAGTTTGTCCCAATAGGATTTACATCTCTGATATCCAGCTCGTCTGCGCCATATGGTCGCAATGCTGTCACAAGTTCATCACTAAGTTCTTCTATTTCAACAGACTCAATCAGATTGTCGAAATCCAGATATATCGGCAGCGTGTCCAATTGTTCATCCACATCATATGCGTTGATTGTTCGCGCATACGGGTCGAATACAAATACGCCGCGAAATTTCTCCGGAACCGTATTATAGACAAAGTCCAACAGATAATCATCGTATTGGTCAAACGTCCGATATCTCTGAGCAAGAGTGGGGGAGACATACCCTACACTCCAGCCACGAGCTACCTCAAGAATGCGGCCCATGATTGTATCTGCATTAGCAGGATTGGTTTGGTCATAAAACTTGAACGTACCTTCCTCTAAAAAGAAGGTCTTGGAATCAAGTTCTTGTTCAATGGAATAGCCTTCGATATGTTTAACATCATAGATACCATCAGACTCTGTCGATGGATTCATAATGACATACACGCCATAGTGCTGCGTATAGACAATTTTGTGTCCCGTCAGCCTGTCATAAATCCAATTAGGCTCACCATCTATTACGGCCGGCACATCAAAAGAAATTTCACTCGGCTCAGAGAACTTAATGTTGAGGTGCAGGTTGAACACTCCTGGGATAATCCCGATTGTGTCCTCTCCCATTGTCTTCAAAATGAGTAGTGGCGTTTCAGGATTTCCGTCAGCGTCAAACTCCAATTTGGAATAATCAAGATACACACCTGCACCCCCTTTATCCTGCGATATTGTATAGGAACCTTCCAGAAATAGTGAGCGTTCCGTCGCCGGTCACTTCAATATTGTTATCGCCGTGGACAAGTCTGAAAAAGTTCAAATTAAAATTATCGTATAAGTTATATCCATAGTTCGTCTCTTGGATGATACCGTTGTTGTTGTCTATAATGACGTTCGCAGATGAGGGCAAATCTTTTAGTAAGAATTCTCTTTCCCCATCGTTGTGGTTTACAATGCGAAGTTCCGTTGTTCCGGAAGAAGGTACAAAGGTCAATACTGGCTTCAGCAACTCTCGCACGGAGCTTTCGTTACGGAACAATATGTTCGTTGTTCCAGCAATCCTGTATTGCTTGTCAAATTGATACCCATATGCATAAGGGCAGTCACACACAACTGTTGCCTCAAATGCAATCGGCAACCATCCAATGGATAGGGGAGTGAGCTCTGTAATAAGGCACTTAAATTGAACCCGCTCCATATCTGGCTGGTCAATCGAGAGCCACTGATATTGCTGGTGCCCTGTCAACCAGAAACTAATGTTTTCAAGTTCGTACCGGTCAAGATAATCTTCCGCACCGAACACAAGTTTGAACTGTAACGGAGAGTCATGATAATTCACACCAAAATGAATTGGCTGAATCCGATTCAAAGTTCTTGTTTCGATGATATCTGCCGTATTGCCAAACGAAACATTTTCCTGCCCGTTCCCATCAATATCATAAATCATCAGACCGTACATCAATGACGACTCCCCAGCAAATGAGAATTCATAACTGTTAAACATATATTTGCGCTCACCTCCTTTTGAAACGGTAGGGGAGGGGCGTGTGCCCCTCCTCCTTGATTACCGTGATTTAATGTTTAAGTTCTTCAATACCTCATTGGTAAACTTGCGGTTAATCTCCTGATGCTTCTTGACTGTTTCATCGTTTGCACCATAGATATACACATCACCAAACTGAACACTGTTGCTGCTGTTGCTGATAGGCGCAAGGGCTCCAACCTCAGATATACTATCCTGCGCTCCTCCAAACACTCGGTCATACCCTGTTGAGTCAATCAGAGCACTAAATGCATCGGATAAGCTGGTAGCAAAATCAATCAGTCTGAACAGACCTTTTTCTTTCTGTTCGTCCAGAACAGCCTCGCCCTTTTCAAGCACCGCAAGCACTTCGTTCTGTTTTAGGGTTGGATTGTCACCCGCAATGCCACCTTCATGATAAACGGAGTGTAACTGCTTACCGACATTTTCTGGATGAAGCTCATCCTTTGTCACCCACCAGATACCTGTAGGCGACTCGTATTCTGCGTGAACACCGTACTGGTCAAGTCTTGCGGCAAGCTGTACTGCCTGTTGGTGTAGCTGATTATTTCGCTCTGGAGTATTCTTTTCAGCATCCCACATCTTGCCGAGTTGCTTCATCTGATAGACAATAGCAGTAACCATCTCTTCATTAGTCGAACTGCTATCATAATTCATCCCCGGCAGTGTATCGTTATGGATATTTCCTCCCGCACTGTCAATATCAGCACCGATGTTATTTAATGCAGACACATAGCTACCATACTTCTGAGCAGCAGCAAGAGCGTTATTCCACGCTTCGGTAATGGTACTATTTAATTCTGTGCCGTACTGGGTGTTCCAGGCAATAAGCTCGTTATACAGGGTGTCCCAATGGCTTTCTATATAGGCTATAGCCATATCATAAAGCTTCTGGTAGGAAGAAATACTATCTTCAAGAATAGCAATCTCTTTATCCTTTTCAGCTTCATATGACTCAGCCATATCATCGAGGGCTTCCTTTTGGGCGTCCATTGCATAGTCAGACTGCTTGTCTGCGAGTTCATTCTGCAGCTCATACATTTCCTCTTCAAGTTGAGCCTTCTGTGCTTGTGCATCTCTACTATCGTCCAATGATAGTGCGTTGATGCGCTCCTGCAATTCAGCGATTTCCTTGACTTTATCTGCAACCTCGTCTTGATAATCGGACTCTTCTTTTGCTGCATCTAAAGCTTCTTTGCGTAAATCGATAATATCTCGATACGCACTCTTCATGTCCTCAAGTGCCTGAATCTGGTCGTTAATCCGCTGCTTGAGCATTTCCATGACATATTTTAAGATGTCATCTAAACCAGTCTTCATTTCTTCAAGGGCTTCAGAAGTCGAGTTGGAAACTTGCCCGATTCCGCTGATTGCGTTTTGCGCCAATGAGCGTAGTGCATTGATATTGTGAAGCGCAGCCTGGTATTGACTGTCGTCCAAATTGAGAAGTGCCAGATTGGCATATACAAGCCCCCACGTTGCATTTGTTGTTTCAGTGGTGGCAAAGAGCAAATTGTTTAACTCCTCAAGAGACCCAGCTTGTAAGGCAAGGCGCAACCTTTCTACATAATTCATAGCACTTTCGAGTGCAAGCTGTTCGGCTCGTGCAGCAATTACAGCGTTGATGCGCTCCTCATTGATAACAAGCTGACCATTCTCATCCGTTAATAACTGCATATACTGAGCACCCATATTGATGATGTCCTGTAACGTATCCACAGTAATATAACCACCATCAGCATACTCGTTTGCGGCATTGTGCAAAATATCGTATACATCCTGAATCTGGTCTACAGCATCGCTTGATGTTTCGACAACACGATTCATGACCTCAATAACACTGTTGCCGTATTCCCACCAAAGATTGCTCAGTTCACTGATTTCATCGCTTGTGTCAGAATATCCAAGGGAACGATAATATTCAGCTTCCTCATGAACTTTGGCTTGAAGATTTTTGTAGTATGCAACGATGTCGCTGGCGAACTGCTCCACTTCATCCATGTTGCGATTATTTATCGCATTTTCCAAACGGTTTTCGGTTAGCTCGATAGCATTCTCCCATTCGGAAACAACCGCCTCATAACTTCCAACGATAACTTCCTGAATACTGTCCTGATAATCCCACCACTGTTTTTGCAGGTCTTGGATATAATCTGAATTTTCATCCAGACCAAGGTCTCGATATTTTTCAGCCTGTGCATGAACGGCATCCTGCATCTTTCGGTAGATTTCTACAATCTCCTCAGCGCTTCCACCGTTCTTTTCCAGTAGGAAAATATCATGCTCGAAGTTACCAATGATTTCGTCAATTTCTTCTGACATCTTATCAAGAGTTTCTTCAAGCTGGTCTTCAAGGTTGGTTGGGTCGAGTTCGGCCTCAACCGTAAGAGTGGCCGAACTGTTATTGCTATTTGTCTGCGTTGTAGTGGTGCCGCTGTTTCCACCACCAGTTGATGGCTTATACGGTTTATATCCACCAGTAACCATCGCGGTGCCGCTAATGAGGGCAGACGCTCTACCAGACACATAGCCATATTCTAAAAGTGACTCGGTCTGCTTGTGGTTAAATACGATAGCACCAGCAGGAATGTTGACAAACTCAGCACCATTGTCGCCGACCGTATACCATCTACCGGTGCGTGGGTCTACAACAATTTCACGTCCAAGCTCTCCAACGAGGGTACTGCCGCCTCTGGCTGTACCCCAATCTCCGCTTGCTTTAGCTGTGCCACTTGCATGAGCCGTTCCATTTAACTCAACGTCACCAATAGCTACATGGTTCACATATCGTGTAAGCGTTTTGAGATGAGTTGGAAGGTCTGAAAGGTCTGCAATATATTCAACAGTGGCTTCATAAGGCCCAAATGACTTGGGTAGTAAATCTGTATCTGGGTCGTATATAACGCTACAAGTTTTTGACTCTGGGTTATATCCGTCAATTGCAGTTGCATCTACGCCAAGGGTTACAATGGCTTCGGCGGTTAATCCTGAAATAGACTGCTGAATTGTATCTATTGAAGTTGTATCAATATCAAGCCCACAGTTGATGTAGGTTGCCTCTTGGTTTTGAATCTTTTCGGCCAGAGAATTAACAGTTGCCTCAGCTTCAGAAGTGTCTGCTCCAACGGCAACCAAGGTTTCAAGATTGTTTTGCGCTTGTTGGAACTGTTGTAACAGCAGCAGTGCATCGCCAAGGTCTCCTTCAACCTGCGATGTATCAACGCGCATAACATCAGGCTGTGTGAGAAGATGTTTTTGCTCAACACAATATCGGATAACTGAATTTGCGTATTCGGCTTCAGATGAATCAACACTTACTTTTGACTTTATACCATTCATCTCTGCAATGGTTTCATCCAGCGCAGACAATTGCCCTTCCGTTGTTTCAATATCGGATACATCAATTTTTATGTCGAGCTCTTCATCGTCCGCATACAATTCATGCAGTGCTTCCTTTGCCTCCCCAGCCTCAACTGCAAGGTCGCCAAATGTTTTGACCGCTTCGTCGCTCCAGTCGAACTCAGCGCCTTTAAGTTGTAGTTCATCAAAGAATGCCTGAACCACGCCCATAGAAAGGCCGAGCCCCTCAGCAAAATCTTCCATTGCTGTCTGTCCGGCGATTGTCCATCCATTTTCATCGCTGTAGTTCATAAGGCCGGCTTCAACAGACTTGTTTAAGAACTCATCGATGTTCAGACCTTCCACGAGGCCATCTTCATCAAAGGTTAAATAGCTTTGGAAGTCTGCCATATAGGACTCAATTGCACTCAGGTCATCCCTGTCAACACTTTCAGGGATAATAAATTCAATAGCAGCATCAAACTTCTTGGAACCGAAGTTACCAAAAATCTCTGACTCGCTGTCGTAGGTATCTCTGATATTCTGGATAGCGCTGACAGCATCATCAGCCATGTCGCCATAGTCAGATGCACTCTGAGCGTTCAGCCAGTTCTGGTAAGCACCAACAGCCTCTTTGAGAGAAGTGGTCAACAGGTCATACTGTTTGCATGTATCTGCAAGGGCACTGTTTTCTTCCAACAGGGCATCAATAGAAGCTTTTACACTTTCCTCATTCTCGCCCTCTGCGAAAGTATTATCTTCTAATTTTTGTCGATACTCTTCAATCTGACGGGCATTCTCAACATACTGACTTTGCGCCAACGCCTTGTTGGTTTCATTGATTGCAATCTGCTCTTCAGCTTTAGCCTCAGAAATTTCGCGCACTTTATCAGCATTTAGCTGCATAGACCCATTGACATATTCAAGCGCGGAGCGGTATTCTTTCATGCCTTCGGCATTGAAATCGTCAATAGATATAGACTGGCCATTGACCTGAGATGCGACAACCTTTCGAGCGTTTTCAATGTTGGAAATAATTCCGCTTACTGTTTGGCTTAATGTCTCATAAGATGTAGCCGTTTTAAGCAGCTCTGTTTGGAGGTCTTCCAAGGTAAGGCTATTAGGCTCTGCCGAAATGTTATAATATATCTGCAAGACTTCTTCGACAGTCATGTCATTTACGGCATCGTCATATTGGTCTTGCAGTAAATTCTTGGCATGTTCAATCGCATTAGACACTTCATCATCGAAGCCATCAGAATCCTCGTCTATCTCAAATGCAGTTCTAATGAAGACTCGCAAATCCTCGTCCTCAATATTATTTACATTATCAATAAAATTTTTAACCTGTTCTTGGTATGCCTCGACAGAAAGTGATTCACCGCTCTCATCAACACCAAGTTTGAGCATTGAACCAACATTCAGTAGACTTTGAATCTCTGGTGTTATTTTCTCGATAAAATCGTTGATTTGTGCTTTTGCAGCATTGATGGCATCTTCGTCTATAACTTTACCGCCAAAGAACCCATCTTTTGTAATATCTTCGATATCAAACGAATCGACAAACCCAGAGATAACCTGGCGCGCACTATCGCTAAGCTCTGCGTATTTGTCGTTGCTTTCTGCAACAAGCATTAACTGGTCAGATACATCGGCATTTGCTTGAGCAAGTTCAGTCTGCACATCCGAATAAGCGACAGCCGCATTTTTGGTTTCTTCAATTGCAGAATCGAAAGCATCCTTTGAATCGAATTCAGCATCGTCCCAGCTTATACTGTCGATAATTTTGCTGTGTCCGCTCTGAATATCCTCAGCAACCCTATCGACATAATCATTCCAGAACCAACTCGATTGCCAGTATCCATACTCGTTAAAGTATTTCTGGAGCTCTCCATCGATATTTTCTACGCCGAGGGCTTCCATAATCTGACGCGCCAAAAATTCCCCGCTCTCCATATCGCTTGGAATATCCCTGTCATTGATATTGAACAGATTCCACATGGAGTTGTTTAGGTCGCTATCGGTTTTAAGTGCGTCTCCATTCAGCAGGTCGGAATATGTAGCAACGGAACCGGCTAATGCTTCAGAAAGCTTATCAGTGGTTGCCATGCTGCGCAGCTCAGTTTGGTACTCCTGCTCTTGAAGTTCTATAGCTCTTTCAAGAAGATTATTTTTATTGACCAAAGCATTGTTCTCGGCATCGTATCCTTCAATAAGGCTTGGAGATATACTGACAACCTGTTCTACAATTTCCTTATATCTCTCATAATCATCTGCCGACAGAGATACATTTCGACCGTAGTTATCAACACCTGCTGACAGCCTGTCAAATTCAGTAGACAAGCCCTCTAAAGTCTGAATATTGGATTGGGTCTGTGAGCGAACCTCTTGGAAAGCTGCTTTTAATTCATTAGAACTCTCCACCAGCTCTTCCGTCGATTTGTGAATGCTTTGAAAAATTGTTACGCCGATAGATAGAGCGGCTATAGCAATACCAATTACGCCAAGTGCAGTCTGAAATGCAGTAGCCCCTGCAGTTGCTTGCGCAAATGCATTTGCAATTGCCTGACCAACGCCTACTCCAGCCTGTCTAATAGCAGAAAATCCCTGGATAACAGACCGAATTGGTTTAATTAAATTGGTCAAAAATGTTGCGATTGACTTGGTATTCATGGCAATTACTATTCCAAGTGTGACACCCAACACAGTGTTCAAGCCACCAACCATGTCTATAACTTTAGCGAGAACATTTAGCACATTCAGCAAACCAGTGCCGAACTCAACTATCCCTTTAACAAAATCAGAATCAATCAGGTTAACAGAAAACTCTTGGAAAGTTGCCTTAAACTCTGCTATCTTACCATTGATACTATCCAGATATTTTTCATTCTCAGCAAGAGCCGAACCTGCAGCATTTGCAGAATCTTCAACAACTGATTCTGCAATATCGAAGTTCTCAATCATGGCGGCAACAACGTTAGAGTTACGCTTACCGCCAAGCATTTCCAGAATATTAGCCTGAGTTATATCTGTGAGCTCATCCCATACCTCTGAAATTTCTTTAATAATCTGGTATGTGCTCTTGAATGTGTTTTCGTCAATCTGGATGTCAACTTTATTTCCAGTCAGTGCAAGAATCTCTTCCCGCAGCTCGGAAACGCTATTAGCCATTCCGTCAGTACTTACTCCAGCTTCTTCGGCCTCGGTTTTTGCAGCGCGAAGATACATGGAAATAGTCTTCATTGTCGTACCGACAGCCTCTGGGTTCTGCACAATAGTATTAGCAGTGGTAATCAGAGCAATGCTTTCATCCAGCGTGTTATTACCAGCAGCGAGCGCAGACGCAGAGCGAAGCAATGCTTCGCCAATACCCTGTGAAGAAATAGCAAAATTATTGCCAACTTCGTTAAACTTGTCCACAACCAGCATTGAGTCTTCTGCCGCAATGCCAAATGCTTGCATGGTAGAAATAATACTTTCGGATGCTTCTGAGATATCTTCGATACCATCGCCAACATTTTTATATACGATAGCGGCGTCTGCTAATTGGGATGCCTCGTCGATGTTATAACCGAGACGGGCAAAGTCCGCTGTTGCAGTTACGGTGTCGGAAACTGTCGCGCCCAGCTCCTTCGCACGGGTTGTTGCAGTATTAAGAAACTGCGAATAGGTCGCCTCTGTCTCATCAGTAACCTTTCGTAATTCAGTCATTGCGGTATCAACATCGATAACAGCAGTGACCATCTGCTGTAACGCTTGGTAAGCACGCATGATGACTTGAGAAATAGTCAGCCAGGATGTGAATTTACCAGCCAGACCGCCGACACGGTCTGATAATGTTTTAGTGTTTTCTCCTGCGGCGCGAATATGCTCAGAGGAATCTTTTATAGATGCAGTCGCATTGCTATACCGACGTTGAAAATCATCAGCGGAAAGACCACCAGATTCAAGCTCAGATTTAAGTTGTTCGAGATTCCGAATCTGATTTTCAATATTTGAGAAATCGCCTGACGTTTTACCGGTTTGTGCAGCAGTCCAGTTGCGCTGGTTGTTGCGGGCCTGGATAAGAGCGTTGTTTACCTTTGTAAGAGCCGCATTGTACTCATTTGTATTGGCTGTGAGTACCTTGCTCTGATTTGCAGATGCTGCTTCGGCGCGTGATTTTTCTTCTGCGGCCTGACGGGCTTGCTGAAGGTTGGTAATATTATCTTGGATTGCCGACCCTTCTGCAAGTAACTCACTACGATAGCCATCAGAGATAGAAGTCTTAGACGCACGCACCTCTTCGATTTTTGTAGCCCATGCTTCATATTGCTGGGTAATCTCTGCGATAGAGGCGCGTTCCTCATCAGTTGCTGCTGTATTATTTAAAGTGTTAACCGCGCGCTGAACCGCAGTCTTCTTTGAAGTAAGGGACTCTAACTGTACTTTGAACTCAGCAGTCTTACGAGCGGCGCTCGTAGCAGCAGCACCAGCTTGCTCCATTTGCGACTTAATCTCACCGATACCATCCGCAGTAAGAGTAATGCTGGTACCTTTGTCCAGGTTCATTGTATTGATGACGGCGTTAAGCTGCTTCTTAAAATCAGCAATGGCACCTGCGCCAATCTTGATATTGGACACCTGGACAGAGAATTTCCCACTGGCGCTGATAGCATTTAATTTGCTTTGCAGTTGGCTGTTCCATGATTTCTGGCCACCGGCCTCAGTATCAAGGGCAACTTTCACTTTCAGCGGATTTTTATTGAGGGACGCCATAATCTGGCTAAGCTGGCTTTGAATTAAACTGCCGCTTTCACCGCTTAATGAACCCTCGCCGAGCACGCCAAAAAGCAAGGAAATATCTGCGTTCGCCATCTTTTCTCACCGTCCTTTACAAAGAAAAGGCTTGGCAAAAGCCAAGCCTCAATTGTTGATATTTAGTTATACTCATCTCCCGCAATAGCGGTCACATTGTAGTCAGAACCATAATTGCCGTTAAAATCTTGAACGGCCTGTTGGATGAAATGAAGACCGGTTCGTTGTGTGAGACCATGAATTCTCGCACCATGCCATTCGCCCCACACCTTCGCCATGCTGGGGTGTTCTCCGTAGCCATTATTTATTAAAGCTACCACATTATCGATGCCGGAGTAATCCTTTGGAGCAAGAGAATCACGATGTAAATCTCCTCCAAAATAGATGTAGATAATGGACGAGCCATCCGGCATCTCGATAATAGATGATGTGTCCAAAGAATCGAAGTGGCTCATAACCGATGCCGGCAGCGCATAACTCTGAGCTGTGCTCCGCAGAACCTGTATCATTTTGGCCGCTGCCATATGCATGTCTTTCTCAGTAATGATTTTATCGCCAGCCTCTGTTTTTCCTTTGCCCTCATCAGAATACCGTTGAATGCACTCACGCATGCGAAGTTTCCCATTTACACTTCTGCTATAGGCGCCAACCTTATTCATAATAGAAGCAATATTGATACTCGCCATTATTCATCACTCGATTCAAAGTTCTCGGCTGGACGTGTTTTGTCCAAATATGCTTCTACAATTTTCCCTTCATCCAGCTCTCCGCTGCTCAGAACATTAGCAAGCTTAGCAATATCATCCGAAGAGATTCCATTGAACATACCCTCAGTGCGAGCTTGCAGGTCGTTGAACGCAGAGATAAGGTCATTGACCTGACGCTTAATCATTAGAGCGTTGCTATTGCAGAGGAATTCGACTTTTCGATTGATGGACGCAACAATCTCATTAAGTTGTGCACCGTTAATACGGCTGCACACCAAATCGATAATGTCCGTCTTATAAATAATCTCATACCGATGTTCTAATTTATCCGGCAGAGAAAAGTTTGCATATTTAGAAAGGATGTTGCTCCTGATAGCAAAGTCCATAACTTCTGGAACGAACCCGCCATCTTCTTGAAAGCAACTCAGCACAACATCATTTACGAACTCCATCATTTCAGTGAATGAAAGAGTTTTCTTAATTTGAACTTCAATACCGTACCACTGTTCTGTGGTGGTATTTTCAAAATGCTCCTTAATAATCTTATCCATAACGCTGATGGAAATCCGTTTTTCACTCTTTGCCATCACACATTTCCTCCTTTTTATTCCTGCTGCGCTTTTCTGCTCGGCGCATTTTCTGTATAGTATCGTAGTCCAGCCAGCCGCCCCATTTCTTTGAATAGGAAAGCCATCTGTACTGAATATCTGGATAGCGGAACCAAAACAATTTCCGCTTTAATTTTGCGACATTGTCAGGCATACCCTTTGTGTCAATCACTTCGATATGCCCATCGGAATATTCGATATAAAAATCTGCTACGTAGGTAATCGGTAATATTGATTTACCACGATATATAAACGAGGGCTGTAGTTCATATTTCTTCTGCAGTTCGAATCTCTTAATTTCTCCGTTTTCAACACCAGGGAGAACTACATCGGAGTAGTACCGCATTTCGAGCCGGCTATCAAAAACTATACCGTCACATGTCCTTGTATCGGTCTCCTTGTCTACATTGAATTTTGTTCGCCCCATCTCACTCCTCCCCAAAATAGAAAAGGGAAGACGGAAATAATCCGCCTTCCCACAATTTTATTCGTCTTCCACAGGGTCTTTGCCGGGTGCGTTTGAATCAACAGCCTGTTCATCTGTCTTGACCACAGCAACAGTCTCTATCGGAATATACTCAATGGCCTTCCTGCGCCGCTCACGTTTTGGAGCGGTGTGACCACGAGATTCCTCAACTTTCTGAAGATAAACTGCACCGCACTCTGGAGAACAGGCTACCTCCTGCCAGCGAAAGACACCTGCGCTTCGATTGGCACTGCGGCAAGCTTCGTATTCCTTGCCACATACTCGACACTTTTTAATCGCAGATGCCATATTACCGCCTCGCTTTCTTATGTAGCGTCTTCAGCGTTAGCGCCAAAAATGGTGTAAGTCCACAGGGCGCCGTCGGTGCCGCAAGCACCTGCCAGAGATTCGGCCTCAAATGCGTGAACAGTCTGGTTCTCACCCATTTCAAAGCTGAACTCACCATTGAAGTCGGCCTTCGGAATGTAGAACTGAATACGGTATACGTTTGCGCACTTGTCCTCAGCAAAAGCGTCAATATAAAGAGCGCACTTGCCAGAGTACTTATCGCTCATGTTCTCCAGAACGTCGGCCTGAATCTGACGCATATAGAACACGACGATTTCGGTACCGTCTGCAATTTCGCCATCATTAAAGGCAAGAGCCTTCGTATCGGGAGTATAAGTAAACTTGCCTTCAGCAACTGCGGCATCCTGGGTCAGCGGCTGGCCAAGAGTGCCGTCTTCGTTTTTGATGTACACAGACTCAATCTCATTGCCGGCAGTGCCAACAGCCTTATAGCTGGTAGTAGCAGCATTAGACGCAACGGTCAGATAGTCAGTCCACATAACAGTGGTAACCTTATTCTCAAACTCACCGCCAACCTGCAGCTCCAGAAGGCCGCCAGAGACCAGGCCGTTCGTACCGCTAACCGTAACGGCCTTATTCCGCTTCAAGGAGTTCAGCTTACGACCCTGCTTACCGGTGATGTCAACTCGCTCCTGAGTCTGAGCGATTGTCGCATTCTGGAGCTCGTCCAGAGTGAACTTATAAGCACCAGTCACGATATCAAATGCATTGATGGTTTCAAGACTGGTGATGGTGATGTCATTGATATTCATAGACAATCCTCCTCCTATTTGTGTGTTAGCCAATTCAAATCGTCTTGGCTCAAATCTTTTGCGCTTACGGTTCCGGCATAAACGCCGTGCATCCGATTGTCGTAGTCAATCTTTTTAATTACTTGTCGAACACTCTCGTTAAACTGATAGATAGAAAGTTCTCGTGTCCCCTCAAACCCATAGTGAAACTGCTCCGTGTTGACAAGAGCGACTATCAACCCTTCAAGTTGCGAATCGGTGACCCGCTTACTTTGCCTACGCATTTTTTCACGCGCTCTGCGTATCATATATTCCTTCGCATCACCGTTTGCAGGCTTGCGATTATTCCGTTCAAGGTGGTGTATTTTCCGCAAAATGTTGGCAATTTGACCATGAATCGCACGGTCAATTTTGGCACCGGTACTTTTATCGATGAGCATCACTGTATTGTTTTGCGCATTGATTGCCGGTTGAAATTGTGACAATGATAAATCTCCAAATATCAAGGAGGTATCCCTCTCTTTTATGGAGCCAAACAACAGCAAGAATAATTCCCACTCATTGATTGTGGTAAAGTCAACACCTATGTCATCCAATTGAACCATCATATCAATCGGCATTGCAGTTATCATTGATACCAAGCCATAATACTCATCCTCACATTCCAAAATCTCGCCAACACTTGGAATCCGAACCGAGATGAACTCGTTAATCGGATGTTCCTTCTTATACAAAAGATTCAGAGTTCCCATTTAACCCTGCTTTCGATTCGATGGCACAGGCTTACCACTCGGAGTGAACCTATTAAAATCGGTAGCCTGGAAAGTCAGCACCTTTCCTTGATAGTCTGTAATGGGTGCAAATCGCTTTGCAGAATATAGGTCGAGTTCTCCGAGTCCGTAATACCTACTGCCGTTAATCGCCTTAGCAATTTCAGATGCAAGCTTATCTGTCCGGACACCACCTTCCGGAAGCCTGAGCTTACTCTTGTGCGTAAACACCCAGACATATAGCACGGGAAGTAAAAATGTCTTGTTTACTGACCTCTGCACATCCACGTCACAACATATAAAAGTCTGACCGCGTTCCACGGTGTCGGGGATATATTCATATGGGAACACCTGATTGTAAACAAGGGTTTCTGGGTTGTTGATTCGAACACAATCATCGCTTAAAAGGCGGACGATTGTTTCGTTGGTAAGTAAATCCTGCACTAACTGATTTTTATAATCAAAAAACTCTTCAAGCTGCATTAAATCCACACCTTCTTCCCACCCGGTTCATCATCCTCCATAGGAGGTTCTGGGGTGCAATCACTTTCCTTGCGCGGGAAATGGTCATAGTAATTGGCAATATGGAGCTCGAAATTATCCGTATCCTCTGTATTGCATTCCTGCAAAACAAAGCTGAGGATACCACGGTTATCATAGCTCCCGCCCAGCTTGAATGGTTTTGTAAGACGATATGCGAGAACGTTTGGCGAGGCATAATCATCAATCAGGAAGCGGTCGTCTCGATTGAGACGGATAGTATATCTGTCTTTTGCAATTATCAGCGCAATCCGGGAATCGCCTCGTGTGATAATAAAATCGTTGTCCGAGTATTCTCCGGTCAGATATTTTGTACCATCCTCTACAATACACCATCTTTCAACAATAGAACCATCATCCGCAATCCAGCGAAGGAGGTAGTTACACTGCCGCATCTTGGCTTTGGTATAAACTTTATTGTTTGCATCCCGTTCAATGATGAGCCAACGATTGTCCATCCACTCAACAAGACCGCCATGTGGGAGGTCTTCACCCGGCATAGAACAAAGCGTCTTGGTGTCCAGGTTGTCAGAGTCAATAATCGCGAGCTCTCGCTGTTCACCGTCAATCACAGCATTGTGGTATGACAAGCTCCCAGGAATCTTCTCCATCAGAAATCTGAATTCCTTTTGGAGTGCCGCGCCGCGTTTGTTCCCGCCATGCGCATTTATGCGCGAACGGTATGAATCCCAAACGCTCACGATAAATCCTCCTTGTTCAAAACAGCGTATTTCGCTTTCAGTTTATTGCAGATGGAAATGGCCTTAAATACTTCTCGTTTTACAACCGGAGTTGGGCAAGAAGGAGTATCAATCAGATATTGCAGGATAGAGATAAGCGATAAAAACATGGGGTCTTCATGAATCGCTTCTACCAACTCCTTACACCCAAGAAGTTCCGCTTGCAAACTTCGCATATATGTATCCAACGAACTCTCTCCGCTTTCCCAGATAGGGAGTATTTTGAAAAATAAATTGACGAGGGTGCGAAGATAATTGTTGAGTACCGTGGCGTCCATTGGCACGCCGACCGTGGTCTGAATCATCATAGGTGTAAATCCGTCAAATCCCCGTGATTATATGAGTACTCCCTAACCATGCTCACAAAATCTTTTTGAGCTTTTGCATATGCGGCACTAATCCGATTCAAAAGCTCTGCTGGGGAATAGGTGGTAAAATCTCTTGTGTTAAGCACAAGTTCGAGATTCTCCTGTTTATAGGTATATGGTTTCATCCACTGCACCAACATGCCTTCGGATACAATCTCAACGATTTCGTCAATATCCTCTGCTGGAATATCAACGTTGAACTCCCGAATAACGTCATCTGCGGTACTCGACAAATCGTATTGACATACGCTCTTAAACGCTGAAATGGCACGCTTCATATATCCGTCTATTAAGCCATTCCTTTCAAAGTCGCGCATGTTTACAAACTCAAACTCTGTGACCTTGGATAAAAATGCCTCAGTGAATTTATCATAAGGAACGCTCATTCGTATCACGCTCCTTATCGTTCAATCAGCTCAATGCCAAGGCATTTTTCCAAAGTGGCAATCAGTCTGTTGGAATCAATACCGCCTTCTGAAATGAGTTGCTTAGCACGGTATGCTACAGACTGTTTCTGTCCGTCAGATAGATTTGCAATTGTCTTTTCGATTTCAGATGCCGGTTTCGTAAAGAGCTTATCGAAGTCTTGGATTGAGATAGCGAAGCGGTAGTATTTCCCCATGCCAAGATAATCCACAATCCACGGCTCATCGAACATGAACCAGTTGTTGATGAAATACTTCTTGTTAGAGTTCCTTGCGTTTCGCAATTCACTTAACTCCATATCTTGCTCGGCTCCAAATGAATCCCAAACAAATCGTTCGCCAGTCCGCTTACTCTTGTAGACCAAACGTCCTTGGAATCCATTTCGGACAGTTACATATTGGCTTGGGTCGATATCCTTTGGAACAAGAGGTTTCTTTTCGGCTTCCTGTTGAACCTGTTTCGATTCAATAGATTCCGTTGCAGTAGTACGTTTGCTTCTGCTCCTGTTTACAGTTTCGTTTTCCATAACATCTCCCTTTCATACATAGAGCGGGGCGTTATGCCCCGCTCCAAATTTTCTAATCGAAATTAGGCAATCTCGTAACGACCAATACCAGCGTTACCACCGGCCAGCACAATACCCATGCCATACTTTTCGCCGTACAGATATTCCTGAGTCAAATCGCCGTTGCTCATCGGGTCGCCCATCAGAACAATGGGGTTACCTTCATACACGCACTTAATGGGCTTGTCGTCGCCAGCGATAATAGTCAGAATGTCATCAGCCAGGGTGAACTCGGTAGAGCCAACCTTATGACGCTGAGGAGTAACCACAACAGGAGTACCATAGAACATACCATAGTAACCCAGGTTGTAGATATCACGCTCAGAGTCGGTTCCCTGAATAGAGGGTGCCAGATTGCGGACTGCCTTCTTGGTGCCAATAATGGTGGCAGGCTTACCATTAGCTGCAGCCTCAACATGTGCAATCAGGTCGAGCAGCTCGTCCTCATCGTAAGCGCCAGCAGCAGGGAAGTAGGTAACACCGCCGAAATCATTGGCAGTCGCACCACTCCACAGAGTGTAGATATCATTCAGCAGCTTCTGACGGAAAGACTCGGAGACCTTATTGATAAAGTCGTTGAAGTCCACACGTCCAGACAGAACGCGGTTCAGTTCTTCGTAAATCTTCACAACCTTCAGAGAGGTCGGAATAGACAC
>DYBQ01000018.1:35407-36346 GCA_019418545.1 Clostridiales bacterium
TGATACCGCTCAGGCGCTGCCGACGAATACCCTGAGTACCGTCCGCTGCATCGGCAACGATAAACAGATTGCTGTCCTCCACCAAAAACAGATTCTTGTCACCCTCTGCAACATTGCGGAAGTCAACCAGAGCATTAAAGTATTCATCACCCTGCAGACCTTCAACAACAGTGCGGGAGAGAATTTCCTCAATCAGAGTGAACAGACCACTGCACTTGCCATCACGAATGTTCTTATAATTTAAGGTTGTGCTGCCGCCGTTCGCATCAACAAGAGCCTTGTGCAGAAGCTCCATAGACTGCCCGACAGAATACTGTTCCACATTGCCATGATAAGCATCGACAGCAACCTTCACAATGTCTTTCATATCAGCCATCGCTTTTCTCCTCCTCTTTTAGAATTAAATTAGCCACCAACGCCAGGAGCGGTTGCCGCCGTAGCTTCAGTCTTGCCAATCTTGATAGTGTAGTAGGTATACCGACCGACCGTTTCAATGGCGACACAAGTACCAAGGCCCGTGCCCGCTGCATCAATCTTACCATCGGTACCGATGCCAACCTCTTGGCCAACGGCAGATGGGGCGGTTCCACCAACAAAGCCTTCCTTGGTCACAGAAAACATGTTGCGACTGCGGGGGATATATCCACGAACAATCTGACCGGCCTCATTGATGTACTCGTCCAGATTACGCTTGCGCTCGTCGTACATAACTTCAACGCCGGCAACAATAGCACAATCATTCAGGTCATCAGTAGAAGACGCAGCGACAGCCTTCATAACCTCGCGCTCGCCATCTTCATATCCTTCAAGCTTTACGATAACGCCGTTTTCGACAGCGGCCTGCTTGTCTTCACCATCGTAGAAACGCAGGGAGACAAGGTCTGCAGGCTGATTAGTACCGCTCATCAGGTCGGTACGGATAACTGTATAAGCCATAAT
>DYBQ01000180.1:0-2530 GCA_019418545.1 Clostridiales bacterium
CCGGCGTGGAAAGCTACAAGAAGAACATGTTCGCCCTGCTGGGCAAGCCCGGCTATGAGGATGCCAAGGCTGCCTTGGAGGCAAGACTGCACAAGTAATTCCGCGGGCTTGTCCCGTGGAGGGAAATAATACTTAGGAGGACCTCATTATGATTAACGTATTCATCGGCAAGAAAGGTTCCGGCAAGACCAAGAAGCTTATCGATTATGCCAACAAGGCAGTCGAAACTTCCAACGGCAACGTCGTGGTCATCGAAAAGGGCCTGAAGCTGACTTATGATATTTCTCACAGAGCTCGCTTGATTGACAGCGATGCCTATGGTATTAAAGGCCTGGATGCACTGGAAGGCTTCCTGTGCGGCATCTGCGCTGGTAACTATGATGTGACCGATATCCTGCTGGATTCCACTCTGAAAATCATTGGCCAGGATATGGCAGCTTTGACCGACTTGATTACAAAGGCTAAGAAGCTTTCCGAAGAGGCAAACGTAACCTTTACCCTGTCCATTTCTGCTGACGAGAGCGAGATTCCTGCTGAAGTTCTTGCAATCGTCAACAAAATTTGATTGTTTGCCATTTAGTAACTGATGGCCGCCTGCCTGTCTGCGGACAGACAGGCGGCTTTTGAATTTGGAAAGGAATTTTATTCATGAAACTGATGATAGCTTCCGATATTCACGGCTCTGCCCATTATTGCCGAAAGCTGGTAGACCTTTTTCACAAAGAGCAGCCGGACCGGCTTCTTTTGCTGGGAGACATTCTGTATCACGGCCCCCGCAACAATCTTCCCCGGGAGTATAATCCCAAAGAAGTGATTGCTATGCTCAATGAAATTCGAGAGTCTCTGATATGCATCCGCGGCAATTGTGACACAGAAGTGGACCAGATGGTGCTGGAGTTTCCGATTCTGTCAGAATCCTGTTTGTTGTATTGGGATGGAAGAATGGTCTATGCTAGCCATGGCCACCATGTAAACCCAGAGAATCCGCCGTTTTTGCGGCCCGGTGATATTTTGCTCAATGGCCACACCCATGTGCCCAAATGGGAAAAAATGGGGGAGAACTGGTATCTGAATCCGGGTTCTGTAGCCATCCCTAAGGAAAACAGCCATCACAGCTATGTGATTTTGAGAGAAGATGAAGTAATTTTCAAAACCATGGGCGGCGAAATTTATCGGGCAGAACATTTTCGATAATTAACATTCAAATAAAAGGCTCCTGTCTACATCATGCTGTAGGCAGGAGCCTTTGTTTTCGCTTTTATTCTGCTGGATTTATCATTTTCCGAAGCATGGCTTCCACTTGAGAGGCATCGGCTTTGCCGCGGCATTCGCGCATAACGGCCCCAAGGAGCGCTTTGAGGGCTTTTTCTTTTCCCGAACAAAAGTCTTTTACCGCCTTGGGATTGTTTTCTAGGGCCTGACAGCATAGCTTCTGTAACTGTTCCGAAGAGATTTCCTGAAAATCTTCCGGTGAGAGCAGCTGCATACAGCCTTTCCCTGTATCCAGCATGGTTTCCAGTGTGGATTTTGCCAAATCCATAGACAGTTTCTTGCTTTCCAAAAGGGAAAGTAACTCCGCGAGCTTTTCTGGAGAAATGGGAATGTTGGCGGCTTCTTTTTCCGCTTCGGTTTTTAACCGGCGGAAAACAGAGCCTAACATAAAGTTAGCGGCATTTTTAGGCTTTTGGAGTAATGAAGCTGTTTTTTCAAAATATTCGGCAATTTTCTGATACCGTACCAGCAAATGGGATTCTTCCCGTGTAAGCCCAAAATCCTGTTGATAGCGGGCTTCTTTGGACTGGGGCAATTCGGGTAAAGAAGTTTGCAGGCGGCTGATGTCCTTTTTAGAAACCATAACCGCGCACAAATCCGGTTCCGGGAAAAAGCGATAATCCTTGGCGTCTTCTTTGCTGCGCATGGGCTCAGTACGGTTTTCTTCCGGCAAAAAGCGAAGGGTCTCCTGAAGCACGCAGCCGCCCGATTCCAAAATGTGAGTCTGCCGCTGTACTTCATAGCCGATGGCTTTTTCCATAAAGGAAAAGGAGTTCATATTTTTAATTTCCGTTCGGGTCCCAAGGCGGTCGCTGCCCTTGGGCCGAAGAGAGACATTGACATCACTGCGCAGAGAGCCTTCCTGCATTTTGCAGTCGGAAACTCCAATATAGCGCATGGTCAGCTGGATAATTTCCAGATATTCTCTTGCTTCCTCAACAGAACGGAAATCAGGCTTGGTGACGATTTCAATTAACGGGACGCCGCACCGATTATAGTCCACAAAAGTTCGGCCGGATTCATGAACAAGCTTTCCGGCATCTTCTTCCAGATGGATACGCTCAATGCGAATGGTGCGGCCATTGGAAAGTGTTATATGGCCGTCATAGCACAGAGGCGTGTCATATTGGGAAATCTGATAGGCTTTTGGCAAATCGGGATAGCAGTAATTTTTTCTGTCCATATGAGAAACCGGCGAAATACTGCAATTGAGCGCTAAACCGGCCAAAACCGTATATTCGACAGCCTGCCGGTTGAG
>DYBQ01000180.1:2540-3008 GCA_019418545.1 Clostridiales bacterium
GGGTGTTGGGTTCGCCGCCAAAGGCCGTAGAACAGCCGCAAAATACTTTTGTCCGGGTGGAAAGCTCAATATGGGTTTCCAGCCCGCAAACCAGCTCATATTCCATCAGGAGCCCTCCTTTTCATCGCCTATCAAACTGCGGATACTTTCCGGGTATACTGGCCGGGTGCCGGTGCTTTCCAGCAAAAAAGCCGCTTGCAGAAGCGTGCTTTCGGCAAAGGGTCTGCCCATCAGCTGAACGCCTACCGGATGCTGGTTCTCCCAGATAGCCGAGGGAATGCTGACAGCCGGCAGGCCCGAAAGATTGGCGGCAGCCGTACAGAGGTCTGCCTGATAAACAGCCACTGGGTCAGAAATTGCTTTTCCGGCCGGGAGTTCAGAGAAGGGGCATATCGGGGACAAAACAAAATCGGCATGGTCCAGTGCGGCCAACAGCTCACGGCGAATGAGGCTTTGTACCTGCCGGGC
>DYBQ01000181.1:0-1540 GCA_019418545.1 Clostridiales bacterium
CCGGCAACTATGCCGAATCCCTCAAGGCCCAGGACGAGGCCGAAAAGCAGAAGTATACCCAGGTTTTGTGGCTGGACGGCGTAGAGCGCAAATATATTGAAGAAGTGGGCACCATGAACGTGTTCTTCAAGATTGACGGCGAAATTATAACCCCGGCACTGCAGGGCTCCATTTTGTCCGGCGTTACCCGTATGTCCTGCATCGACATCCTGCGCTCCTGGGGCATGAAGGTTACCGAGCGCGCCATTTCCATCGACGAGCTGGCAGAGGCTGCCAGAGCGGGCAAGCTGGAAGAGGCATTCGGCAGCGGTACGGCAGCTGTCATTTCGCCCATTGGCGAGCTGAAGTGGGGCGACGAAATCATGAGCATCAACAACGGGGAAATCGGCCCGGTTTCTCAAAAGCTCTATGACACCCTCACCGGAATCCAGTGGGGCAAGCTGCCCGACACCTTTGGCTGGACCTATCCCGTAGAAGGCTAACCATAAACTAAGCCCGCAGGGCGGGCACCGGTTTTATTCAAACAATCAAAAACGCTTCCCGCCTGTCAAGGCTTGGGAAGCGTTTTTTACTATGATATCCGGGCAGCAGCCCGAGGGATTCCCCGCTAAGAGGGAAGGCTTATTTAGCAGCAGAGTTTTTTACTTTATATTTCACCAGCCACTCGGGGCGAATTTCTTCCAAAACCACCTGCGGGACACGGTATTGGATGGGATGCTTTTGGCGTTTGAGCGCGTGGATGAGGCCGTTGAGCTTGCGCTGGGAGCACTCTTCCAGATAGGCCGGGTCAATACGGGTATAATCATAGGGCTTGGTGTATTTGAGGTTAAACAAAAACTCTGCCCAAACGGAATACTCCGTCAGCCAAACGTGGTCGTTGGGGACCTGCAGCGTTAGCTTAACACTGCTGGCCGCCTTCCCGTCACTGCATTTTCTGTGGAAACGGAGCACTCCAAAAACGGGGCACTCACACTGCATCCCCAGCATATCCGCCAGGCACCGATAGGCACGGCCCATGGAAATACTTGGCAGGGGACGATAGACTTCTCCGTTTTTCAGTTTCCGCAAAACAATCATTGACTGGTACGTTTCGACGAGCATAGTTTCCTTCCTTTCAGTCGGGCATCTTTGCCCAATCATACAAAAATGTGTCCAAATGGCCATAGTCATTTGGCTTGATGAGGTATCGCCGAAGAAGGGCGTCCTCGTCAAAGCCGGTCCCTCCATAAAAGGCATCGGCAATCCCCCCGGCAATGCAGCCGATGGTGTCGGTATCACATTTTATGCTGAACACATTACGGATGCAGCTTTCCCAGCTGTCGCTTTCCAAAAAGCACACCAGTGCCAGCGGCAGGCTGCCCTGGCAGGAGATATCGAATTTGGAAAACGGCCTGCGCAGGAAAAGGGGCTTTGAAAGCTTATAGCCAAAGGTTTGTGTGGCATAGCGGCGGATTTCCTTTTTGGAATAGCCGTTGGCTGCCAAAAAAGTACATCCGGCAGCCGCCACCGCCCCCTTAATCCCTTCGGGATGGTTGTGGGT
>DYBQ01000181.1:1550-2922 GCA_019418545.1 Clostridiales bacterium
GTACAGGAAGCGCTTTTCCCGGCTTCCCTTTCCACTTCCTCCAGGGTTTTAAAGTGCCTGCCGATATAGCTCACCCGCATGGCAGAACCATTGCCATAGCTGTTATACCCTTTTTGCGAGCCAGTGTCAAGCCATTTTTTAAACATGGTACCATAGCCCACCTTTGGATATTTGCGGCCAAAAAGGCTATAGGCCTTGGCATAGGGAACGCCTTTTTTCACTGCATATTTTGTGGCAATGGTCATAACGGTATCATCGGTATAAAAGCAGCTGTTGGCAAACAAATCCACCCTTTTGTGATGAAAGCCGTCCGGTTTGCTGAATTCGAATCGGGAACCTGCAATATCCCCCAAAATGGCGCCATACATAAAGAAAGATGATTCCCTCCCTTTTCCGGTTTACAAATATGTGATATGATATCTATAAGAATAGTATAAACGATTTTTGTCGGAAATACCACCGTTTTCGGAGAAAATAGAAGGTATCGGCAAAAAAAGGCAGTTATTTTCAAAGCCTGTGGGAAGAAAGGATGGTTTTGGATGAAAATTGGGAGAAAATGCTGGTGGGCAGCCATGGCGGCGGCAATGGCAGCAGCCTTGCTGGCGGGATGCTCCATCGAAGGGGAAGTGTCGTCCTCCGAGGCGCAGGCAACGCCTTCAGCATCAGAATCGGAAGAAGTTATGGTAGAAATCACCATCCCTGCCTCCTATTTTGAAGGGAAAACCGAGGAAGAGGTGGAAGAAGCGGCAAAAGCCCAGGGGGCTGCTTCGGTAAAAAAGCTGGAGGACGGCTCCTATCAATATGAAATGGCAGCGTCTGCCCAGCGGCGGCTGGTGAGCGAAATGCGGCTGAACCTGCTGGACAGCGTGTCTGAACTGGCTGGCGGGGAAGAGTATCCTTCCGTCCAAAGCGCAGAGCTTTCGGGGGATTTGTCCGAGCTTACTTTGATAGTAGACAAGGCGGCCTATGAAAAAAGCAACGACAAGTCCATTGTCCGCGCTGTTTGGCCTTTGCTGGAAGTTTATTATTATTGCAACAGCGAAAACCCCGAAGAAAAATCCCTGCATGTCACCGTTAAAAATGCAGAGGACGGGGAAGAGGTAGAGTCCTTTTCGTGGCCGGAGCCCGAGGAAGAGCAGGCAGAATCCGCCGCCAGCAGTGAAGCAGAAAAAGAAGCCGAAGAAGAATAAAAAAATTTTGCAGAATGAGGAAGCGTTTTATATTTTTTGGCAAAACAAGGTAAAAAATGAAAAAAAGGCTTGCATTTTCAAAAAAGCTGTGGTATTATTAACAGGCAGTCCGCAAGGGGCTGCAAACCTGGGGTATTAGCTCAGCTGGGAGAGCGCTACACTGGCAGTGTAGAGGTCAGCGG
>DYBQ01000182.1 GCA_019418545.1 Clostridiales bacterium
GTGTACAGGTGGATGTGCTCCACGCCGTTGGAGAGCAAATCAATAATCTGCTCGGTGGCATAGGCAATGCCCGCCTGCTTCATGGCCAAGGGGTCGTCGGAGAATTTTTCTGCAATGCGGCGGAACCGCTGAGGCAGCTGGGTGCCGGAAAGCTCACAGGAGCGCTTGATTTGCCGGCTGTTAATCACCGGCATAATCCCGGCAATCACCGGCACATGGATGCCCTTTGCCAAAATCCGGTACATAAAATTATAGAGCACATTGTTGTCAAAGAACATCTGGGTAGTCAAAAAGTCGCACCCGCATTCTACCTTGTGCTTTAAGTAGTCAATGTCATCCTCCCGGCGCTCACATTCCACATGGCCCTCGGGATAGCAAGCAGCGCCGATGCAGAAATCGCCCTGGGACTTAATGTCCTCAATCAGCTCGCAGGCATATTTGTAGTGGGTGAGGGCAGGGGTGCTGCCATCCTTCGGCATGTCCCCCCGAAGAGCCAGGATGTTTTCCAGCCCGTTTTGCTTCATCAAATCAAGCTGGCTGCGGATATCCTCCCGGGAAGAGGAAACACAGGTCAGGTGGGCCAGCGCCGGGATGCCGTGCTGCTCCTGAATGGCAGAGGCAATTTCTACCGTGCGCTTGGAAGTGCTTCCGCCTGCGCCATAGGTAACGCTGATAAAATCAGGGGACAGCTCCGCAATCCCCTGCACCACTTCCCACATTCGCGAAATATCCGCGCCGGGCTTGGGGGGGAAGATTTCACAGGAAAAGGTAATGTTTCCGTTTTGCAAGAGCTCACTGATTTTCATAACGTACCTCCATAAAAAAAGAATTTCAAAGCCAAAAAACAGGGGGGAGGCCCCGCCGTTTTTCGGCAGATAAATCATTATACCACGATTTTTACAAAAAAGGAACGGCATTTCGCCAAAGAGAAGCAAAAAAGGCCTGCCCCCAAAAAGGGGACAGGCCCAGATTCTGCTTGTGCAGAAAATTATTTTACCATGCTGGCGATTTCCTCAGCAAAGTTATCATTGCGCTTCTCCAGGCCCTCGCCCTTTTCAAAGCGCACAAAGCCGGTGATGGCAATGGAGCCGCCCAGCTCTTTGGCGGTCTTCTCGGTATATTTGGAAACGGTCAAATCGGGGTCCTTCACATACTCCTGGTTGACCAGGCAGTTTTCCTTGTAGAACTTGCCGATACGGCCCACAACCATCTTCTCCTTGATGGCGTCGGGCTTGTTGGCGTTCTTGGGGTCGTTGGCAATCTGAGCCAGCAGGATTTCCTTCTCGTGGTCGATAACCGCAGCAGGCACGGAAGCTTCATCCAGATAGGCGGGGTTAGCAGCGGCAACCTGCATAGCAATGTCCTTTGCATACTCGGCAAAGCCTTCCTTATCGGCAACGTCGGTGTCAAAGTTCACCAACACGCCGATACGGCCGCCTGCATGGATATAAGCGGCAACATGGCCCTCGAAGCGGGCAAAACGGCGAACCTTAATGTTCTCGCCGATAACCAGAATCTTCTCCTTCAGCAGAGCGTCAACGGTCAGCTCGGAGCCCTCAGCCTTGCAGGCCAGCAGAGCCTCAACATCAGCAGGGTTCTGAGCCATAACAGTCTCGGCGCAAACCTTAACAAAGCTCTGGAACTCAGCGTTCTTGGCAACGAAGTCGGTCTCAGCATTTACTTCAATCACAACACCAACAGTAGCGTCAGCGTTCACAGCTGCGAAAGCAACGCCTTCAGCAGCGATGCGGTCAGCCTTCTTAACGGCAGCAGCCAGGCCCTTTTCACGCAGGAAGTCGAGAGCGGCATCCATATCGCCGTTGGAAGCGGTCAGTGCCTTTTTGCAGTCCATCATGCCGCAGCCGGTCTTCTCGCGGAGAGCTGCAACGTCTTTTGCGGTAAAAGCCATTTGAAATTCCTCCAATTCAATTCATTAGCAGGGAGCAGGCTCCCAAAGATTTTATCTGAAAAATGCCCGTCTGAACTTGGTACAGGCGGGCATCGGTCCAATCAGACTTCTGATTATTCAGCGGCCTCTTCAGCCTCGTTCTCTTTCTCCTCAGCGGCAGCAGCGCCCATCTGGCCCTCGCGGCCTTCGATGATGGCGTTAGCCATGGTAGCGGAGATGAGCTTAACAGCGCGGATAGCGTCGTCGTTGCCGGGAATCACATAGTCGATTTCGTCGGGGTCGCAGTTGGTGTCAACGATTGCCACAATCGGGATACCCAGTTTCTGAGCCTCGGAAACAGCGATTCTCTCCTTGCGGGGGTCAACAATGAACAGAGCGCCGGGGAGCTGCTTCATTTCCTTAATGCCGCCCAGGAACTTCTCGAGCTTCTCGATTTCCAGGTTCAGCTTTACAACTTCCTTCTTGGGCAGCAGATCAAAGGTGCCGTCCTCTTCCATGGTGCGCAGCTGACGCAGACGGTCGATTCTGCGGCGGATGGTGCGGAAGTTGGTGAGCATACCGCCCAGCCAGCGGGCATTGACATAATAAGCGCCGGCACGAACAGCCTCGTCCTTCACGGATTCCTGAGCCTGCTTCTTGGTGCCAACGAACAGCACAGACTTGCCCTCGGTGGACAAATCGCGGACGAAGTTATAAGCCTCTTCCAGCTTCTTCACGGTCTTCTGCAAATCGATAATGTAGATACCGTTGCGCTCGGTGAAGATGTACTGAGCCATTTTGGGGTTCCATCTTCTGGTCTGGTGGCCGAAGTGAACGCCGGCCTCCAAAAGCTGTTTCATAGATACGACTGCCATTTGAAAAATCCTCCTTGGTTTTTCCTCCGCCGCAGTCCTTTCAGGCGGAAAACCTTCCCACAGGGAAAGC
>DYBQ01000183.1 GCA_019418545.1 Clostridiales bacterium
CTTCTAAGTGGCTCAATTTCCCATATTATAACGCCTTTTTTGTGGGAGTACAACTGTCATGGTTTAAATTTTTTATAAACTATCATCCCATAAAAACAGGAAAAAACAAAAAGAAGAGGCTCCGGTTTTCTTTTCCAGAGCCTCTTTTTGGGTCTTATGTTATGATTTACAGCTCAGCAGCCTTAAAGTCCGGGTGAATCCAGCGTCCGCGGGTAAAGTCGGGGACATCCACCGGTGCGCCGCCCCGTGCAATGGACATTTCGGACAGGGCAGTCACGCTCATCCAGGAAGCCATGTCATACACGTCAATGGGCATGGGCTCGCCGGAAAGGGCATGGCGCACAAAGGAGCTCATCACCAGGCCGTCCATGCCGCCATGGCCGCCGGTAATGCCGCTGTTTAAAAATTCCTTCCAAATGGGATGCTCATACTGCTCGCGATATTTTTCCACATTGCCCCACTGCTTGTCCCAGCTGGCGTCAAATTCATTGTGAACGCCGTCGAGGAAAATGGAGCGGTTTTCTTCTTCATACATGCCCAGTGTTCCCTGAATGTGGAAGCCGCGGGAATAATACCGGGGCAGGGTGGTGTCCAGGGTCAGCACAATGGTCTGGCCGCCGGCACAGCGGATGGTGGTCGTTACCACATCCCCCTGATTCCAGTGGGCATGGGTCAAGTCATATTCTTCGCCTTTTTCCCGCTCAAGATAGGTGTGCAGGCCCTTGGCGCAGGAAGCCACCGAAGTGAGGGTGAGCATCCGGTTGCCGTGGTTCAAATTCAGCACCTTGGCGATGGGGCCAAGCTCATGGGTGGGATAGTTTTCGCAGCAGCGGTTGAGATAGTGATTGAGGCGATAGTGGCGGTTTTCCCGGCCAAAGCTCACCTCACTGCGCAAATCGTGGCGATAGGCGCCCTGGCAGTGGACGATTTCGCCAAACAGGCCCTGACGCACCATGTTGAGCACCATCAGCTCGTCGCGGCCATAGCAGCAGTTTTCCAAAAACATAATGGGTGTGCCGGTTTCCTCATAGGTACGCACCAATTCCCAGCATTCTTCCAGGCTCAATGCGCCGCCCACTTCGGAAGCGGTGATTTTTCCGGCCTTCATGGCGTCGATGGCAATGGGGGCATGGGCTTCCCACGAAGCGGAAATGATAACTGCGTCCACATTTTCGTCCTTCAGCAGCTCGTGATAGTCCAGATAAACAGCCGGACGGTTCCCTCTTTTTTTCTCCACGATTTCTGCGCCGGCCTGTGCCCGGTCCTCATAGACGTCGCACACAGCCGTCACTTCTGCCTGCGGCACTTCCAGCACCGCATTGGGGAGCAAGTCGCTTCCCCGGGCGCCAAGGCCAATCATACCAATACGAAGTGAATCTTTCATAAAAACCAATACAGTCCTTTCCCTCACCGCCGCCCACTGCGGCGGGATTGATTAAAATACAGGGGGACACCCTGTTCTGTTTTCCATGATACTCAATCTTTCACCAAATTGCAAGTAAAATTGATAAACTGTTTTTTGTATGAAAATACACACAAGCCGCCTTGGTTATTTTTCTCTTCCCTTTGATTCGCGATAGTGCAGGGGGGTGGTGCCGGTAATTTTTTTAAACACCTTGGTAAAATAGCTTTGGTCCTCAAAGCCGGAAAGCAGGGCAATGTCGGTCAGGCGGATGTTCTGGTGGCGCAAAAGCTCCTTGCTGTGCTCAATGCGCACCCGGTTTAAATAGCTGCTGAAGGAAATGCCCGTCTCCTTTTTAAAAATCCGGCTGAAATAGGAGGGGGAGAGATAGACCCTGCGGGCCATATCCTCCAGGGTAATATGTTCGCCATAGTGGGTGTTGAGATATTGGATGCTCTGATGGATGACGTTGGCATGGCGGGCGTCCAGATATTCAAAAACGCTGTCCATCAGGGTGCCCATCACCTTCGTCAGCCACAGGCACAAAGAATCCACATCCTTAAGCCCTGGTAAATCGTGAAAATACTGCTGGCTCAGCGAGAGGGTCCGCGTCGGGTCGGCCCCGGCTTCAATGGCGGTGCGGGAAATGAGCACCAATAGTTCATAAATCCGGGTTTTGGCCTGGGAAAAGTCGTTGCCCGATGAAAAGAAAATATAGCCGAACAGCTCGTTGAGCAGCCGCTGCGCCTCGGACTTGTTGGTTTGGCGCACGGCCCGCAGAAGGGCCTGCTCGGTTTCAAAAGGATAGGGGGGCGCTTCGCTGACGGTTTTTAATTCCTGGATATAGGCCGTTACCTGCCGCTGGATGGCTGAGGAATCCTGCCTGTCCAGCATCCGCTTGGAAGCGGAAACGTTATTCATAAAGCCCACTGCCATAAATAACAGGGTAGACAGCTGGGTAACGGTGTGGGGGGAGACAAAGGGGATGTTTTTCAGCTCCTCCATAATGGCTTGCTGGGTTTCTTCCGGCAGCTTCATCTGCTCGCTCAGCTCCCAGGCCGCATAGTCGGCCTTTTCCACCATTAAAAAGGGCCCAACCGTAATTTTCGCTTCGCTTCCCTCCGAGCCCAAAATTGGGGAGACAAAGCAAGTAAGCCCCATGGGGCAAAAATAAATATATTTTCCGCCAAAGCGTTCGGCCTCTGTCATGCCATAGATATGCGCCTGCGTACATTCCTCGGCCTGGTGCTGGGCAATGCCGCACAGCCGGCAGGATGCGCAGCCATATCCGCTTTCGCAATACAGCTTCCCTTTTGCATCGGACACCACACAGCCAAGGCCGGTGGAGCCGGAAAAAGCCTGGGCACATTCCTGGGCAAGCCGCAAGTCAAATGCGTCTGTTTGCTTCACAATATAAGCTCCCT
>DYBQ01000184.1:0-2103 GCA_019418545.1 Clostridiales bacterium
CGGAGTTGAACGCAGAAATCAAGCGCATTGTGGCGCGGGAACAGATTCTGCGTGATGAGATTGATAAGATTATTGCAGAGATTGAGGCCGAGTGATGGATGGAACAGCCACTTGAAAAGTAAGCGGAAAGTGGTTCGTGTAAAAAATGCAACTGAAAAGTGAGGTGAAACAATCATATGGAAAAACTTGAAAATCTGAATTTGCTCAAAGGAGTATATAAATGGTGGATATGGGGAAATAAGGAAAACCGATATAAAGCATGGGATTGTATACAGAAAATAAATTATTCGATTCAAGATTTAAATAATGAGCAGCAAAATCTGTCAAATCCATCAATGAAAGAAGTTGTATTTGTTGTTGTGCTTGTGGATTGGATATGTGAGGCAATGAGCGAAATCGTAAAAACATTGAAACCAGAAGTTGCTCAAAAGTATACATATAAAAATGAAAAAGACATTCAAAAAGCATTACAATTTTTTAAGGCAGTAAGGTCTTTTTTGGTAGCACATCCACTTTCCACAAATAGGCATAAGCAATACGGATTTGACGGTGATATGATTTGTGTAGACATAAGGAAAGGTACTTCGCCGGTTGCAACAAATTTTATAAGTGACGAAAATTGGTTTATGCTTGATTTTGAGGGATTAAAAGAAACAACAAGAAAACAGCCAGCAGATTTTGTGTTATATGCGTATTCCAAAAAGCTGGACAATATGGAATATTTTAAATTTATTTGTGTGGATTTCAAGGATTTATATCGAGTGGCAGAATTACAGATACAAAAGCTGTATGACCTGGATAAGTATTTAAATAATTTGAAGAAAAAGGACATTGAAAGAATATTATGAATAAACTCGATGCTTTGATTGCAGAACTTTGTCCACAGGGGGTTGAAAGAAAGCGCTTAGGCGATATTGGCGTTGTCGTTCGTGGTAATGGCTTGCAGAAAAAGGATTTTACGGAGTCTGGTGTAGGCTGTATCCACTATGGGCAGATTTATACTTATTATGGAACCTGTGCGTACAAAACGAAATCATTTGTATCCCATGAACTGGCTGAAAAACTGCAAAAAGTAAACAAAGGCGATTTGGTTATTGCTGTTACGAGCGAAAATGTAGAAGATGTAGGCAAGTGTGTTGTCTGGCTTGGTGATGAGCAGATTGTGACAGGTGCTCATGCAGCTATTTTTAGGCACAATCAAGACCCTAAGTATGTTGCATATTGGTTCCAAACGAATGACTTCTTTACCCAAAAGAAGCGCATAGCGAAAGGAACAAAGGTTATAGACCTGACCCCGCAGAAGCTGGAAGAGGTCACGATGCCCGTTCCACCTCTACCAGTTCAACGCGAAATTGTCAGGATACTTGACAATTTCGCAGAGCTTACAGCAGAGCTTACAGCAGAGCTTACAGCAGAGCTTACAGCACGCAAAAAGCAGTATGAATATTACCGCGATACGCTTTTGACTTTCGGTGTCCACAGGGGGGGGACATTTGAAACAAAATGGAGAACGCTCGGAGAAATCTGCGACATTCTTACGGGCTATCCTTTCGATAGCGCACAATTTAAAAAATCGGGTGTGCGGTTGATGCGAGGCATGAATATCAAGCGTGGAGGCTTGGTATTTGATGAATCTATAGACCGATATTGGGAATCGTCCAAGGGACTTGAAAAATACTTACTTGATGCTGGGGACATCGTAATTTCGATGGATGGCTCTTTAGTGGGCAAAAGTTTTGGTACAGTAGCGAAAAGTGACTTGCCCTTACTGCTCGTTCAGCGTGTGGCGAGAATTAGAGCAGTGCAGGCAAATCAGCGGTATGTATACCATTACATTTCCTGTAAGTTCCCACACTATGTTGAATTAAAGAAAACAAAGGGGGCAATACCGCACATAAGCCAAAAAGATATTGCAAACTTTCAAATTGCAATACCAGATGTAGAAGTGCAGAATAAAATAGCGGAAGTTTTGGATAACTTCGATGCCATCTGTTCTGACCTGAACATTGGTCTGCCTGCTGAAATTGAAGCCCGTAAAAAACAGTATGAATATTATCGCGATATGCTCTTGACGTTTGCTGCGGCTGACGACATAATCTTGAC
>DYBQ01000184.1:2113-2784 GCA_019418545.1 Clostridiales bacterium
GACAGACAGACAAAGCCTAATTAAGCTTTTGCAGTATGTGTTTGGCTATGTTGCCTTGCCTTTCGGAGAGATTGCAACTATCGTTAGAGGTGCATCGCCAAGACCGATACGAAGCTATATCACTACGGATAAGGATGGCGTTTGTTGGATAAAAATTGGCGATGTTAAGCCAAACACAAAATATATCGTAAGTACAGCAGAGAAGATAACAAAAGAGGGCGCTGAAAAATCCAGATACGTCAAAAAAGGTGACTTTATACTCTCCAATTCGATGAGTTTTGGCAGACCGTATATATTGAAAATAGACGGCTGTATTCATGACGGTTGGTTAGCAATAAGCGATTATGAAAACTGGCTCTTGCCGGATTACCTGTATCATCTGCTAAACTCGAATGAAATTCAGCAAGAGATGAAGAAAAAAGCCTCTTTTGGAGGAGCAGTACAAAATCTAAATGCAGATATTGTACGAGAACTTGAATTACCAATCCCATCATTAGAAAGGCAATCCGATATTGTAGCCATCCTTGACCGTTTTGACACCCTCTGCAACGACCTCACCACCGGCCTGCCTGCTGAAATCGAGGCACGGCAAAAACAATACGAATACTATCGGGATAAGCTCTTAACATTTAAGGAGTTGGGTGCATGAGCACTTACAATGTAGTTGCCGC
>DYBQ01000185.1 GCA_019418545.1 Clostridiales bacterium
AGGGGCCGCAGGGGCCGGAGCCGTGCTCCCAGAAGTTGTCCTCCTTGCCCAGGCGGACAATATGGGAGGGGTCTACACCCACATCCTTGGTCCAGATGTCGTATGCCTCGTCGTCGTCCAGATAGATGGTGACCCACAGGCGGTCAACGGGCATTTCCATGACCTTGGTGCAGAATTCCCAGGCCCACGGGATGGCTTCCTTCTTGAAGTAATCGCCGAAGGAAAAGTTGCCCAGCATCTCAAAGAAGGTGCCGTGGCGGTCGGTAACGCCCACGTTCTCGATATCGCCGGTACGGATACACTTCTGGCAGGTGGTGACGCGCTTGCGGGGCGGGGTCACTTCGCCGGTGAAGAATTTCTTCATGGGCGCCATGCCGGAGTTGATGAGCAGCAGGCTGTTGTCGTCTTTTGGAATCAGCGAATAGCTGGGCAGACGCAGGTGGCCTTTGCTCTCGAAAAAGGAAAGATATTTTTCCCGAAGTTCATTTAATCCTGTCCACTGCATAATTTTGTTACGCTCCTTGTTTTGAAATGATTCTATGATAATAATATTAGGATTGCTTTATTAAAGGGAAAATGCTATCGCATATGCATTGGCGGTTTTGCGCGATGTTTTGCCGGTTTGTCAGGGCAGCAGTCTGCACCCTCACAGCAGCAGTCACCGTCACAGCAGTCCCCCTCGCTGAGCACCAGCGCCACCACCAGCAAAACCAGAAAATAGGCGCCAAAGCTGAGCAGCCCAAAAATTTGCCAGACGCTTCCCTCTTCGGAGTCGTCCCGGACCATGGTATCCGCATAGATTGCTGCGCTCCAGAATCCGACACACAGGCTCATATAGAAAGAGAAACTCCACCACGGCCCGGCACCCATGCACCAATATATGACGGAAACCACCATACCTGCCAGCCACAGCAGAAATGCAATGATTGTCAGCCAAAGAGAAGCTTTCAAATGCATTCCCAACAGATAAAACAAAAGAAAGACTGTCCAGATTCCGACAACCAATAGCAGCTCTTTCATGCCGGGAAACGGCGTTTGATAATGATAGAAAGCGCCTACTGCGCAGCCCGCGCCCACTGTGTTGAACAGTGTGCAGAGCAGATATCCAATATTCCGGCCCCGCCCGGCAAAATAGCTGACGATGGCAAGAACGGTGCCCGCTCCGCTGGCCACAAAACCAGTCCAGTCTGGTAAAAAACAGAATGCCGTCCATGCACCCAGCGGCATTAAGAGCATGAGGAATAACGCGAAAATAGCCTCTTGAACTGTTTCCCGTCTCATCATGAAAGTCTCCTTATCCAATATACGCTTTCAGCAGCTTCAGCGTATTTTCCGCGCCGTCCACATGGGAACGCTCATATCCATGAGAGGCATACACGCCTGCACCAATGAGCCCGTGGCGCACGTCATAGCCTGCGTGCAGCGCTGCTTCGGCATCGGAGCCATAATGGGGATATACATCCACCGCATAGTCGATTTCGTTGTCACGGGCAGCCTTTACCAAAGCGGTGGTGACGGAATCGTCATAAGGCCCGCCGGAATCCTTGGCACAGATGGAAACCTGCCGCTCAGTGCACCGCAGGCCGTCGCCGACGCAGCCCATATCCACGCTGAGGACTTCCATCACATCTTCGGGCACAGAGCCTGCTGCGCCGTGGCCTACCTCCTCATACACGGTGAAGTGGAGGTACACTTTGCGCCCTGGTGTTTTGCCGGAATCCTTGAGGGACTTGGCATAGGTGAGCAAAATGGCCGCACTGAGCTTATCGTCCAGAAAACGGCTCTTGATATAACCGCTTTCGGTAATCACGGTACGGGGGTCAAAGCACACGAAATCGCCAATCTCAATTCCCAGCTTGCGGGTTTCTTCTTCGCTGGAAGTGTTCTCATCAATGACCACTTCCATCTCCTCAAATTTGCGGGACTTGCTGCTATAATCGCCGTTTACATGAACCGATGCGTTATTCAGCTGAAGCGTACCGGAATATTCCCCGTCAAAGCGTGTGAGAATCACACAATTCTCTGCCTCACAGTTTTCCGGCTGCAAGCCGCCCACCGGAGAAAGCACCAACCGGCCGTTACTCTTGATGGAAGCAACCACCGCGCCCAGTGTGTCCACATGAGCCATGGCAAACAGAGGATTTCCCTCGCCGCCCAGACAAACCACCACGCCGCCTTTGCGGGTCTTTTTGGGCTCATAGCCCATGGCGGCCAGCTCTTTTATCAGATAGTCCGCTGCCTTGTCGGTTTTTCCAGAAGGGCTGTGAATGGCACAAAGGGCTTTCAGCTGTTCCACACAGTATGTCATTTCCTGATTCAAACCGTTCCTTCCTTTCTCAAAAAAAATAAGGGTCCCCGTCCGCATGGGACGGGAAACCCCGTGGTACCACCCAAATTGCGATTTTTGAAATCGCCGCTTTTCTGCCTGTAACGAAGGCATACGCCTTTACTCTTCGCAAAGGAGCGCTCCATAACGGAAAATGAAGGGCCGGCATCGCTGCGTTTTTCCGGCGGCCTTTCAGCCGGTTTTGTACCGGGCCGCCTCTCTGTAGGAACGCTGCGCGCCTCTTTTCAGCGCCAAACTTACTCAAATTATACTGCCCGGCTTTTTCCTTGTCAAGATACCGGCGCAAAAGAATTCTGAAAAAAGCTCCTGCAATATACATTTTCATGAATATAAATTCACTATAAAATGTTTGTTGCTTTACCCTGAACTTAACTTACAATAATATTTTCGTTTTTCGTTAATTATTATAATTG
>DYBQ01000186.1 GCA_019418545.1 Clostridiales bacterium
CAGTGAGCCAACACAGTTCCTTCAAAAGCCTTTTCGTTAATATATGCCATGGTCTTGCCTTCCAGGAAGTTCAGGCCGTCCACGTTCTCGGGGTCGTTGCCAATAACGATTTCCTTCTTGGCTTTGTCAAACAGCACAACCGTTTCAAACATGCTGCGGCTGCCATCCTGAATAAACTGTCCCATGGAGTGCAAATCAGTAGAGAATACCACGGAAGCCGGGAACAGGCCTTTCTGGTCTTTTCCCTCGCTCTCGCCATAAAGCTGTTTCCACCATTCATTCATCATGGTGTAGCAGGGCTCATAGCTGACCATCACTTCCACACCCTTGCCCTTACGGTACAGGATGTTGCGGACTGCTGCATACTGATAGCAGGGGTTGGTCTCCAAATCGGGGTTGTTATATTCTTCCTGTGCAGCTGCCGCACCAGCCATCAGTGCGTCAATATCCGCACCGCTGACAGCGATTGGCAGCAAGCCCACAGCAGTAAGAACGGAGAAACGGCCGCCTACATCATCCGGCACCACAAAGGTCTCATAGCCTTCCCGGTCTGCCAGCTGCTTCAGGGTGCCGCGAGCGCGGTCAGTTGTGCAATAAATACGCTTGCGGGCCTCTTCTTTACCATATTTCTTTTCCAGCAGTTCACGGAACACACGGAAAGCAATCGCAGGCTCTGTCGTAGTACCAGACTTGGAAATCATGTTAATGGACACATCACGCCCTTCGCAGATTTCAATCAGTTCTGCCAAAGCGGTGGAGCTGATGCTGTTGCCTGCAAAGTAGATATCGGGTGTATCCTTCTTCATGTTATTGTAACGGTCAGACTTCAGGAACTCAATTGCAGCACGGGCTCCCAAATAAGAACCGCCGATACCAATCACAATAAAAACATCGGTATCCTGCTTGATTTTTGCCGCAGCCGCCTTAATACGGGCAAATTCCTCTTTGTCATAATCCGTCGGTAAAGTAACCCAGCCGATAAAGTCATTGCCCAAACCGGTGCCGTTATGAAGCATCTCATGAGCAGCCTTTACCTGGGGAGCAATTGCACAGTATTCCTTCTCGCGAATAAAGGAAGAGAGGTGCTGTTTTTCAAATTTGATTGACATTATTAAAAGCCTCCTCTTTTTTATTGGGGTTCCTTATGCATACATTTTACAATATTCTTCTGTGATTTGCAAGAAGATTTGCTAACATTCATAATTATTTTATTTTCCGTTATCGTTTTATCCGATTATTTACCATCTGCACTTATCTCTGCATGAAAGCTGCATAACCTTTTTAAAAGTGCCCAAAAACATTTTTGCCACGTAAGGGCTTCTGCTTGTTCTTTAGCAGTGATTGTGATTGCCGCAAGGGTTTCATCCTCCAAAACGAATTCAATTTTCCCAAGGGATTGATTTTTTTCCACTGGGGCACGGACGCTTTCGGGTAAAGAGACTTTCGTTTCCACCTTTTCTTCTTTCCCCTTGGGAATCAGGACGGAAACGCTCCCATTCCCCTGTGTTTGAAGTGCTACTTCTGAAACCATTCCATTTGTTACCGGAATGGGACTCAAATTCGGCAGCTCCATATCCACACAGCTCCAATTGGCAAAACCATAATCTAATAACTGGGCAGCAGAATCAAACCTCTCCTGTGTGGTCGTACAGCCCAGTACCACTGCAATCAAACTCATACCGCCTCGTTCTGCAGTTGCTGTCATGCAGCTTCCTGCTTTTCCGGTGGTCCCGGTTTTTAGGCCTGTAATTCCGTCATAGGTTTTTAAAAGCTTGTTGGTATTTACCAGCTGGGTTTTCCCTCCACGGACGCTGTCCATCCAAATTTGGGTATAGTCAAAAATTTTCTCGTGAGAAATCAGCGCGCGGCTCATCAGCGCCACATCATAGGCGCTGGTAAGGTGCTCGTCTTCATCCAATCCATTGCAGTTTTTAAAGGTGGTATCCTTCATTCCCAGTTCCTGAGCTTTCCTGTTCATCTGGCTGACAAAATCATCTTCGCTTCCGGCCACATATTCCGCCAGAACCACTGCCGCATCGTTGGCGCTCATGATAACCGTTGCTTTTAACAAGTCATCCACGGTCATCACTTCGCCCTCTTCCAGCCAAATGTCGGAGCCTCCCATTGAGGCCGCATGGGCGCTGGCTGCCACTTCATCCGTCAGCTTAATTTTTCCTGAATCCAGCGCTTCCATCACCAGCAGCAATGTCATAACCTTTGTAATCGAAGCACAGGGACGTTTTTCATGGGCATTTTTTTCATACAAGACCTTTCCTGTTCCCGCTTCCATCAAAACTGCTGATGGTGCAGCCACATCTTCCAGCGCACTCACATTTCCGGCTAATCCCGTCGTACATACTATTGCGGCCATTGCTGCGGCAATGCATTTTCTCAAAATATGTTTTTTCAAAGCAGGCACCCCCTTATCAGACCATATGCGCATCTTGGACGGATTATCCCGGCAGTTAAAAAAGAAAGGGGCCAGCTTCTTTCATTCCATATACAAAAAATGAGACGCCCAAAAGAGCGCCTCATCGTTACTCAAATTTTTTACATCAAAGCTTGTGAAACATTTTTTTCTGTCGTGCAGCCATTTTCTCCCGACGCTGGCGGGTTGCTTCTGCATTTACCGAAATTTCCCCTTCGTCTGTAATCTCAATAACGTCCCCTTCTTTTGCATCTTGGGGCAGTTCCTGCCGGTCAATCCCGAAAAGTTTTT
>DYBQ01000187.1 GCA_019418545.1 Clostridiales bacterium
GGGTAAGCGCAGTCATAATATAGGTTGGCTCTTTAAAATGATAGCCGATTTTTTCTTCCAATTCCTGAAGATTCTTCATGCCTGACCTCCCTCGGCTGTGGTTTCGGCAGCCTTCATTTCCTGTATAGATTGGGTAATTTTATTCACCACATCGCCCTCCACATAGGCTTTTGTCAGCCGCAGCGCGTTTTTAAAGGTTTGCGCTTTGGCACTGCCATGGGCTTTAAACACGGGCTTTGCCGCGCCCATAATCGGCGCGCCGCCATATTCGTTATAGTCCACCTGCTTTTTGAGCTGTTTCATATCGTTCAGGATTAAAGCAGCTGCCAGCTTGTTTTTGGTGCTCTTGGTAAAGATGCCCTTAATTTTCTTCATCAGGGTCAAAGCAACGCCTTCATAGAGCTTCAAAATCACGTTTCCGGTAAAGCCGTCGCACACAATTACGTCACCGGCATCTACAGGAATATCTCTTGCCTCAATATTTCCGATAAAGTTCACCGGGGTATTTTTCAAAAGCTGGAAGGCTTCCAGCTGAAGCTCGCCGCCCTTGTGGTCTTCGGTGCCCACATTGGCAAGCCCGACCCGGGGATTTTTGATTCCCATCACATGCTCCATATAGGCCGACCCCATCATGGCAAACTGCTGGAGCATTTCGGGACGGCACTCCACATTGGCGCCGCCGTCAATCAGCATAAAGAAACCCTCATCCTTGGGCATTACCGGAGCAAAAGCCACGCGCTTTACGCCCTTGATGCGCTTCACAATCATGTTTGCACCGAATACCAGCGCGCCGCTGTTGCCGGAAGAAACAAAGGCGTCGCCGTCTCCGGCAGCCAACCGGCGCAGGCCCTCTGCCAGGGAGCAGCCGCTTTTTTCTTTCATAATGCTCTTGGGGGAATCGTCCATGGTAATCACGTCCGGTGCATCGGCAATCTCCATACGGTTTAGGGAAATATTGTTTTCCGCTGCTACCTGACGAATCACCTTCTCGCTGCCCGTGAGCAGAATGTCGATATCCAGCTCTTCCACTGCCATCTGGCAGCCTTTCAGGATTTCCAAGGGGGCGTTGTCCCCTCCAAATGCGTCTACGATGATTTTCACTGCAAACACCTCATTTCACCGGCAAGCTTTGGCCGGACAATTTCTTTTATTCTTGATGGGAGAGAATCTCCGAAACCATAGCAAGCCCTCTTTGTGACAAGGCTGCATAGCGGGAACGCTTGTCCCGGATATGGGGCTCGATGGGCGGCAGCACACCGAAGTTTGCGCCCATGGGCTGAAAGTCTTTGGTGGGGCTGTTGGCCACATAATCGGCCAGCGCACCCATCATGGTTTCCCGGGGAAGAATCAAGCGCTCTTTTCCAAGCAAATGGGCGGCGGCGTTCCTTCCTGCCAAAATCCCCGAGGAAGCAGACTCCATATAGCCCTCCACACCGGTAATCTGCCCGGCAAAAAACAGCTCCGGCCGGGATTTTACGCTGTAATCCGCCGAGAGGAAGCCCGGCGATTTTAAAAACGTGTTGCGGTGCATCACGCCATAGCGGACAATTTCCGCATTCTGCAAGCCGGGAATCATCCCGAACACCCGCTTTTGCTCGCCAAATTTCAGGTTGGTCTGAAAGCCCACCAGATTATACAGCGTCCCTTCTGCATCCTCCCGGCGCAGCTGCACCACGGCCCAGGGACGGTGCCCGGTACGGGGGTCGCGCAGCCCCACCGGTTTTAGCGGCCCGAACCGCAGGGTATCCTTTCCCCGCTGTGCCATCACTTCCACCGGCATACAGCCTTCATAAACCTTGGGGTTCGCCACATCAAAATCGTGTACCGGGGCGCGCTCGGCATTCACCAGCGCGTCATAGAAGGCTTCATACTCTTCTTTGTTCATGGGGCAATTGAGATATGCGTCATCCTCGCCCTTATCATAGCGGGAAGCGGCAAAACACAAAGAACGGTCAAGGCTTTCTGCTGTGACAATGGGGGCGGCAGCATCAAAAAAGCTCAGCCCGCCGCCGCACATTTTGAAGATATCCTGTGCCAGTGCATCCGCCGTGAGGGGGCCGGTGGCCACCACCACACAGCCCTCCTTCGGGATTTTTGTAACCTCTTCGTGGACAACGGTAATCAGCGGATGGGCTTCAATTTTTTCGGTGGCCATTTTGGCAAATTCCACCCGGTCCACAGCCAAAGCGCCGCCTGCTGGGACGGCGCACTGGTCGGCACAGGCCATTAGCAGCGAGCCGAACCGGCGCATTTCCTCTTTCAGCATCCCTGCGGCGCTTTCCAGCCGGGCAGCCTTGAGGGAATTGGAGCAGATAAGCTCTGCAAACAGGGGGCTTTGATGGGCCGGTGTGCGTTTTTCCGGTTTCATTTCAATCAAACGGACAGGCACGCCCATTTGTGCGGCCTGCCATGCGGCCTCACAACCGGCGAGCCCTGCCCCGATAACGGTCAGCTCCATGTGGGACTCCTTTCCTGTGGGGTTCTGGTATGGGGGATTACATTTCTGGTTTCCCCTTGGAAAACCAGGGAAAGGCTACATTTGAAACAGGGCAGGGCCCCTTTTTTCTTGCAAAAGGGGCCCTCTTACAAAACATTCCCCCGGAATGTTTTGTAATTCACCCCCGAAAATGCGCCTTTCAGGTTTGGGGTGTTTCGCCCATTGCGATGGGCGATTGGGGGCTTCTCGCCCCCTAACCCCCTCG
>DYBQ01000188.1 GCA_019418545.1 Clostridiales bacterium
GCGACAGATAGCTCTCTATACGGAAAAGCCCGCCCGCCTGCGGACAAAGTCCCTGGCCGCTGCATCCGCTTCCAAAATGGCGTTTAGAGAATCGCACGGCGCGTCTTTCTGCCGCTCCATGGCCTCTGTCACCACATCACCGATGTCAAGGAATGAGAGCTTTCCGGCCAAAAACTGTTTAACCGCTTCCTCGTTGGCCCCGTTTGCCGCTGCCGGTGCAAGCCCGCCCCGGCGCAGCGCCTTTTTGCACGCCGCCAAACACCGGAAGGTGTCCTCATCCGGCAGGGCAAAGTGCAGCGTCCCATAGTCCGCCAGCGACAGCCGCTTTACTGGGGACGGCGCCCTTCCCGGCCAGGTGAGGGCATATTGGATGGGTACCCGCATATCCGGCACCCCCAGCTGGGCAATCACCGAATAATCGCAGTATTCGATTAGGGAGTGTACCACGCTCTCCCGATGCACCACCACATCGATTTTATCCGCCGGCATGTTGAACAGCCACGCCGCCTCGATAATTTCCAGCCCCTTATTCATCATAGTAGCAGAATCGATGGTCACTTTTGCACCCATGTCCCAGTTGGGATGGCGCAGCGCCTCTTCCGGCGTTACCTGCGAAAGCTCTTCCCGGCTCTTTCCAAAAAACGGCCCGCCAGAGGCCGTGAGAATCAGCCGCGCAAGGGCGTTCCCCTGCGGGTCGGCTTCCTTGGGCGGCCTTCCCTGCAAACACTGGAAAATCGCCGAGTGCTCGCTGTCCACCGGCAAAATCTTCACGCCCTTTTCCTGTGCCGCCTGCATCACCAGCGCGCCGCCCGCCACCAGCGTTTCCTTGTTGGCAAGGGCAATGTCCTTTCCGGCCTGCACCGCTTCCAGTGTGGGACGAAGGCCAATCATCCCCACCACCGAATTGAGCACCATGTCCGCTTCCCCAAGGGTGGCAGCCTCGCACAGCCCTTCCATGCCCGCTCCAATCCGCACCGGGCAGTCTGCCACGGCGGTTTTGAGCGCCTTTGCCGCCTCCTCGTCAAAGCACACGGCAAACGCCGGGGAAAACTCCCGAATCTGTTCTTCCAGCTTCTTTACGTTGGAATGGGCCGCCACCGCCAGAACCTTTAGTTCCCCCTTTAGCCCCCGCACCACGTCCAGTGCCTGGGTGCCAATGGAGCCGGTTGCGCCTAATATGGAAATTTGTTTCATGATTTCACCTGCTTTTCGCCGCCGGAAACCGGGCCTTTTAATAGGATGCCCAATCCCCTTCCGTTTACAATACTTCTGCATAGTATATGAAAGACCGCAGTCAAAACATGCGGTCCCTCACTTTCAAAATTATAATACAATGGCCGGGCATACCGACAGGAACAAATAGACAAACGGGGCAACAAAAATCACGCTGTCAAACCTGTCCAAAATGCCTCCGTGCCCCGGAATCACCTGTCCGAAGTCCTTAATGTGGCAGCTGCGCTTAATCAGCGAGAAGCTCAAATCTCCCAAAATGGAAATGAGCGTCCCCACTGCGCCAATCACAGCCAGCACCCAATACCGGATGTCCACTTCCCCCTGATAGTAGGTTTCAAACACAAAGCCTATCAAAAGCAGCAAAAGGATATTTACCACAAAGCCGCCGATTGCCCCTTCGATGGTCTTTTTGGGGCTGATGTTGGGGCACATTTTATGCTTGCCGAAAAAGCTCCCCACAAAATAGGCTCCCGCGTCGGCCACCCATGCCGCTGCAATGGTCAGGATAACATAGAACATCTCATGGTCCCCGCTGTCCAGCTCCCGGATGCTGACGAGCTTACTCAGCCCCCAGGGAATTAGCAGGGACATGCTGTAGATAATCCCCAGTTCCCGGAAGCTCACCTCCTGATGGTGGAAAAGGAGCCCTGTGAAAATCAGCAGGGTATAGATGTAAAAGGTTAACTGGATATAGAAAAAGTCCGGGCAGAAAGGAATGGCCACTGCCATAGCCAAGCTGGGCCAGGCCAAAAAATGCCGCTGCTGGATGCCGAGGGCGGTAATCAGCTCCCACACGCCAAAGGCGCTGACCAGCGCAAGGACAATATTCAGCGCGTATGGGAACGAGCTGTTAAAAATAACAATCGCCGCTACAAATGCCACCAGTGTAGCGCCGGAAATGATTCGCTGTTTCACAGGTTCATCACACCGCTTTCTGCTGTTTTCTTCTAGTAACAAAAATCAAACGGGCTGCAAATACCCTCCACCCGTTTATACGCCGCCAAAGCGGCGCTGCCTGTGGGAAAATTCGTCCAGGGCTTCTTCCAAATCCTGGGGCTTAAAGTCCGGCCACAAAATGTCCCGGATAATATATTCCGCATAGGCCGACTGCCACAAAAGGAAGTTGGAAGTCCGCTGCTCCCCGCTGGGACGGATAATCAAATCCGGGTCCGGCTGCCCGGCTGTATACAGCTGCTCCGAAATGGCCTGCTCGTCAATGTCCTGCGGGCGAATTTCCCCCCGCACTGCCTTTTCTGCCAAAAGCCGCGCCGCACGGGCAATTTCGTCCCGGCCGCCATAGTTCATGGCAATATTCAAAACCATCCCGGTACGGTTTTTCGACACTTCCTCTGTCTCCCGAATCAGCTTTTGCAGCTCCTCGGGAAATGCCGACGTGTCCCCAATAAAGCGCACCTTGATATTTTCGTCCAGAAAATCCCGCAGCGCCTCCTCC
>DYBQ01000189.1:0-1564 GCA_019418545.1 Clostridiales bacterium
ATTCATAACTTCTCCTCCCAAAAAATATATGATTCACGAATATTATCTATCAAATCACGAAAGCTATTCCTCAATCAGTTTGTTTTTTGACAGGGCGTAACGAGTCGTGAGAGCAAGACAAAGGAAACCCATGGAAAAGTGTAGAAAAGGATGTTTGATATATGGGCGATTATTTTTGCGGATGGTATTTTAAATGTCAGTCTGACACACAAACCCTGGCAGTCATTCCTGCTATCCACAAATCAAAGGAAAAGAAATCAGGCTCTATTCAACTAATTACGGATGAAGGCGCCTGGAATTTCGAATTTCCCTATCATGACTTTTATAAACCAAGGCAAAATTTCCACATCCAGGCCGCAGGAAATTACTTTGGACAAAATGGAATCAAGCTATGCTTGCATACACAAGGCTGTTCTGCCACAGGCTCTGTCCGATTTGGAGCATTTTCTCCCATTCGATATGATATTATGGGACCGTTCCATTATCTTCCGTTTATGGAATGCCAGCATAGCGTGTTGAGCATGAAACACACGGTTGCAGGGGATTTCTGTATCAATGGAACCCATTATCACTTTGATGACGGGGTTGGTTATATCGAAGGGGACCGGGGCTGCTCCTTTCCAAAGGAATATGCATGGACGCAATGCAATTTTAATGGTGGCTCTTTGATGCTGAGTGTGGCGGATATTCCTTTTGGGCTTTTTCATTTTACTGGCGTCATCGCGGTGATTCAATGGCAGGGAAAGGAATACCGTTTAGCCACTTATCTCGGAGCAAAAGCCGTAAAAATTGAAAATGGGGAAGTTATCATATGCCAGAATCATATGGTTTTGAGAGTAAAACTGATGGAAAAGCATACGCATCCTCTGCTTGCACCCATGGGCGGCATGATGAGCCGAACCATTCATGAAAGTGCATCTTGCCGGGCATCCTATTGCTTTCGGCAGGGGGGACACACGCTTTTTTCGTTTGAAACGTCAAAGGCTTCCTTTGAATATGAATATGCACGCTGAAATGTTTGTTTCATAATAAAAAGATGCCATTATCTCCGAGCCTTAACAGCTTAGGACATAATGGCATTTCTAATTATGAGTGCTTTTCAGCACATTGTGCTTCTTCCTTAGTTCTATGAACCACTCCAAAGGGATGTTTCGGCGGCGCATAAATGGAATACAGCTTAAGCGGTGTACGGCCGATGTTGATGATATTATGCCATGTGCAAGCCGGAATAAGAATGGCAAAGTTACGGTTTACTCTTTGCTGATAGTCCAAATCGTCCTTGCATTTTCCCATCTTAACCAAGGCGCATCCGTCTTCAATCCGTATGAACTGGTCAAGATTGTCATGCATTTCTGCCCCGATATTGCCTCCGACCGGAATACTCATCAAGGTTACCTGCAGATATTCACCTGTCCATAACGCAGTCCGGTAGTTAGGATTCATTTTTGCCACAGAATCCATGTTTACAATAAACGGTTCTGGCCCACAATCCCTTATTGCCTGATTACGGTTATCGTATTTGTTTTGATTCATTTTCTACACCTCTTATTGTTAAGATTAGCAT
>DYBQ01000189.1:1574-2597 GCA_019418545.1 Clostridiales bacterium
GTGGATTGCAGGCGATATTTTGGGTTACAGGATGGTAATTACCGAGTCGCAGCACCTATAATCGGTATCAATATTATGCGCAATAAAGCGTGCCTTAAAGTTTCTCGGATTACATATGGCGTTTGGCGTTCCTCCCGATACATCCAAATCCTCTGGAAGGACAAATTTGATGCATTTGACCAGTACATCCCGGCAATTTGGATAGTTGTGTGCGGGAATGGTAATGGCTTTCATGCCGCGCTGATACTCGGTGCCATTGGAATCAACCTCGGTGAGGATTACCGCCAACGCAACACGCTTTCCGGGACAAACATTTTTGACTGTGACATCCAGCTGAAGAATCCGGCCCAGGGACTCCAGATAGGTGTCGCCCATGTCGATGACAACAGAATCCTGGCATCCGTCAATGGTCAAATCCACCGGAATCGGACATGGCTCAGGGTTTACGACAATGCCGCATTCCACTGTTACCGAAGGCTCGGGGAAAACAACCACGTTCCCTTCTGTGTCAGAATAGGTGATGGACTGATTCACGAGTTTTTCGCCGGAATCCTGTGCAACGTGTTTGATGAAAAATTCTAAAGAGGCGCCCTCGTTGGCGGATACACCCAGTTCATCGATTTTCCACTGGATGGTAGTTGCATCTATCATCATGGCAGTGCCTTTGGTAGGCGGAATGACGCTGGTGATAGCAAAATCAGGATTAACCACTTCATCAATCACAATATTGGTAGCGCCTGTTTTGGAAATGTTCGCAGCCAAATCCTTAAACAGCTCTTCCAAATCTGCATCATCCGGTGTAACTGCCACATGGGAAGCGTCCGGGTCGGTGGCCCAGTCGTTCAGCACATTTACGTCAATGCCGTCCGAGCCAATCAGACCAATGCAATAAATAATGACACCAGATGCCCTTGCTGCTGCTGCAACCGGAGCCGGCGGCGGACCGGAGGTAGTTTTTCCATCTGTGAACATGACAATAACCTTTGCGTTTGCGGACATGGGGTCAAACAGCTGTGTTGCTTT
>DYBQ01000019.1 GCA_019418545.1 Clostridiales bacterium
GTATGCTTTAACACCGTTCGGAATATGCTGGGATATACCGGCACATATCAGGGAAAGAGAATTTCTGTAATGGGCAGCGGTATGGGGATTCCTTCCATGGGGATTTATAGTTATGAGCTATACCATTTTTATGATGTGGACAACATTATCCGCATTGGCTCAGCCGGAGGAATCGCCGAAGGGGTTCAGCTTCGGGATGTAGTTTTTGCCATGAGTTCTTGCACCGACTCCAATTATGGCGCCCAATTTCGGCTGCCGGGTACTTTTGCCCCCACGGCAGACTTTTCGCTGTTGGAAAAAGGGGTACAGGCTGCCCGAAAGCTCGGGATTTCCCACCATGTGGGAAGCGTTGTTACTTCCGATTTGTTTTATGGCGATTATGAAGACAGTTTGAAAGACTGGAAAAAAATGGGCGTTTTGGCAGTCGAAATGGAATCTGCCGGTTTGTATATGAATGCTGCCCGCGCCGGAAAAAAAGCGCTGGCACTGTTCACGGTTTCGGATTTACCGCTTACTGGGGAAGGGCTTTCTGCTAAGGAGCGGCAGACTACCTTTAGCCAGATGATGGAAATTGCCTTGGAAATTGCTGAATAATAGGAGGCCGTTATGGAAACCGACTGGAAGCGCGCCCTCTGTGAAAAAGCCCTGGAAGCCAGAAAAAAAGCCTATTGCCCCTATTCCCGGTTTGCAGTAGGAGCGGCATTGTTGACAAAAAACGGCAAAATATATACTGGATGTAATATTGAGTCAGCTGCATACTCTCCGTCGATTTGTGCGGAAAGAACGGCATTTGCCAAGGCAGTGAGTGAAGGAGAAAGGGAGTTTGCGGCTATCGCGATTGCCGGAGGAAAACAGGAGGAAGCACCTAAGGAGGAATGTCCGCCATGCGGCGTTTGCCGTCAGGTGATGATGGAATTTTGTAAGCCCGATGAGTTTTGGGTTCTTCTTCCCATAAACGAGAATCAATACAGCGAATATACGTTGGAGGAATTGCTGCCCTGGGGATTTGGCCCGGGAAATTTGCGGGAGTGAGGGATGCCGGATGCATATGTACGATATTCTCAACCAGAAACGTTTGGGAAAAGCGCTTACCCGGGAGGAAATCGAGTTTTTTGTCTGGGGCTGCACCCATGGGGAAATTCCCGATTATCAGACGGCTGCCCTGCTGATGGCCATTTGCATTCAGGGAATGGATGAAAGGGAAACGGCAGAGCTTACCATGGCTATGGCACGCTCCGGCGATATGGCAGATTTGTCTGCGATTCCCGGCAGGAAAGCCGACAAACACAGCACCGGCGGCGTGGGGGACAAGACCACCCTGATTACAGCCCCTCTTGCGGCTGCCTGCGGCGTGACGGTTGCCAAAATGAGCGGGCGAGGCTTGGGGCACACCGGCGGCACTATTGATAAATTAGAGTCGATTCCTGGATTTACGACACAGCAGTCGCCAGAGCGCTTTGCTCAAATCACAGCAGAAACCGGCGTGTGTATTGTTAGCCAGAGCGGAAATCTGGCGCCGGCTGACAAAAAGCTTTATGCTTTGCGGGATGTAACGGCAACAGTGGAGAGTATTCCGCTGATTGCGTCCAGTATTATGAGTAAAAAACTGGCGGGTGGAAGCGACTGCATTGTTTTGGATGTAAAGGTAGGCAGCGGCGCTTTTATGAAGACCGTGGAGGATGCCCAAAAGCTTGCCAGGGCCATGGTTTCCATTGGGAGCCATGCAGGAAAAAAAACAGCTGCTTTGATTACAGACATGAATTCCCCGCTGGGGATGACGGTAGGAAATGCGCTGGAAGTGGAAGAAGCCTGTCAGGTGCTGCTGGGACAGGGGCCGGAAGATTTGCGGAAGCTTTCGGTAGAACTGGCTGCTATGATGGCATGGCTGAGTGAAAAAGCTCACGATTTATCTTCTGCCCGCAGGCTTGCAGAGGAAAAGCTGGCAAATGGCTGTGCGGCAGAAAAATTCTGTCAAATGGTAAAAGCACAGGGCGGCGATTCGGAAATATTGGAGCATCCCGAAAGGCTTCCAAAAGCAAAATATTGTAAGGCTGTTTTGGCACCTGATGCTGGATGGATAGCGGCTATGGATACCCAGGGAATCGGAAGAAGCTCTGTTTTGCTGGGTGCAGGGAGAGAAACAGAGAAGAGTGTTCTCAGCCTTGGAGCTGGAATCCGTTTTTTGAAAAAAACAGGGGATAGGGTAGAAAAAGGCGAGCCTGCAGCAATGGTATATAGTGATGATTGTCAGGCTTTGGAGGAAGGCGCGCAGAGATTGGTGAATTCGCTGACAATTACAAAAACAGAGCCTGAAAAACCGTCGCTGATTTATGGCATTATCACGGAAAATAATGAGTTTGTGAAGGATTCTCGGTCAAATGATAATATTGTGTTATGAGAAAATGTAAAAGCCTTGTATTGAAATTGTGAACAATTTTCTTGACACGAGGGTAGTAAAAGTAATACAATTAGTATTGAAATGCATGAAGCTTTCATTGTCGGGCGTGACGCACCCGTTTACGTAAGCGAATGATTTTATGAACTTGTATGATTATTAAAAAAGGAGGCATGGTACCGGATATGAACGTACCTGTATGGGTGTGTATTCTCATCGCGGTCCTCGCCGCAGCGGCAGCAGGCGTTGTGGCCTTCCTGGCCGGTGTTGCTCACCGGAAAAAACAGGCAGAAGCAGCTATCGGTTCTGCTGAACAGGAAGCCAAAAGGATCGTCAGTGATGCGATAAAAACATCGGAAGCAAAGAAAAAAGAGACGATTTTAGAGGGCAAGGACGAAATCCATCGTCTGCGCAATGAATCCGAAAAGGAACTTAACGACCGCCGCAAGGAAATTCAGCGGCAGGAGCGCCGGATTCAGCAAAAAGAAGAAACTTTGGACAGAAAGCTGGAAAGCTTGGAAGCCAAAGAAGAAGCAGTTGCAAAAAAGCATAAAAAAGCAGAAGAACGTTTGCAGGAAGCCGAAGCCGTGAAAAAAAGCCAGTTTGAGGTTTTGGAAAGAATCTCCGGCTTTACAATGGAACAGGCAAAAGATTATTTGCTGAAGAATTTGGAAAACGAGCTGGTTCACGAAAAAGCTGTCAAGGTTATGGAAATTGAGCAGCAGACCCGTGAAGAATCAGAAAAAAGCGCAAGGGAAATTATCGCTCTTGCCATTCAGCGTTGTGCTGCCGACCATGTGGCCGAAGCAGCGATTTCTGTGGTTCCCCTGCCCAACGACGAAATGAAGGGCCGGATTATCGGACGTGAAGGCCGGAATATCCGAGCGATTGAGACAATGACCGGTGTAGATTTGATTATTGATGACACACCGGAAGCCATTACCCTTTCCTGCTTTGAACCGGTTCGCCGTGAGGTGGCCCGTATCGCGCTGGAACGCCTGATTTCGGATGGACGAATTCATCCTGCCCGCATTGAGGAAATGGTGGAAAAAGCCCGCCGCGAGGTGGAGCAGACCATTAAGCAGGAAGGCGAACGTGCAGTGATTGAAGCAGGCGTTAACGGGATTCATCCCGAATTGGTCAAGCTGCTGGGACGGCTGCGTTACCGTACCAGTTATGGCCAGAATGTTTTGAACCACTCACTGGAAGTTGCTTATCTGTCCGGCCTGATGGCCTCCGAGTTGGGGCTTGACCCCACTTTGGCCCGTCGTGCCGGTTTGCTGCATGATATCGGTAAGGCTCTGGACCACGAAATCGAGGGCTCTCATGTGGATATCGGCGTTGATGCAGCGCGGAAGTACAAAGAGAGCGAGGCTGTAATTCATGCCATTCACGCGCACCACGGAGATGTGGAGCCCAAGACGGTCATTGCCTGTATTGTACAGGCTGCCGATGCGATTTCCGCAGCCCGTCCCGGCGCCCGGCGTGAAAATCTGGAGAATTACATCAAGCGTCTGGAAAAATTGGAAGAAGTGGCTTCCTCCTTTGAAGGTGTGGACCGCTGCTATGCCATTCAGGCAGGCCGCGAAGTGCGTGTCATTGTAAAACCCGAAGTTATCAGTGATGATAAAATGGTTCTGTTAGCTCGTGATATTTGTAAGAAGATTGAAAGTGATTTGGAATATCCGGGTCAGATTAAGGTGAATATTATCCGGGAAAGCCGGGCAATCGAATACGCGAAGTAAAACCAGTCTCCGAAAAGCTGCTTGAAACAGCTTTTCGGAGATTTTTGTGTTTATAAGTTTTTGAGAAATTGGGATGAAAGTCAGCGGCTCAAAGGTGCATTGCAATATTTTGAAAGTGATAGGATATAAAAATAAAGAATTTTTTACACTTTCCTCATAGGGTATGTTATAATACTTTTGTAAACTTTCAAAATGTCTGATTTATCACAGAGGGGAGTGCATCTCTTTTGAAGCAAGCAATATCTTTAAAGAAGGAAAAAAGTGCCGCCATTGATTTTCTAATGGCACTAATAGGCGGCCTTTGTTTGTTGTTTACAGCAGCAAATGAATGGTCTTTGTACAACAATTGCTATGGACGTGAATTGCGCCAGCCTTCCGGTGTACTAGAAAACGGATTGTTTTCCACTATCGCAGGAGCAGACGATTTACAGGCAGAGTACTTATTTTGGAATACCGGATGGACAATTGCCCTGCGCTTGTTCCTTTTGATTGCCGGGATTGCCCTTTGTGCCGCAGGTTTAATTCGATTGGTGCATTTGTGCCAACGGAAACGCTGGATTGCTTATGTGATTATTTCGGTAGTAGGCATTTGCTTAGTAGGCATTGGAATTTTCGCGGAAGTTTATATGATGGAAAATCCCAATGGGATTGTATTGATGGACATGCAGGGCAGCGGGGAAATGGCTTATTATATCGATTTGCATTATAATGAGCATTTGGACTGGGCGTCGGCACAGGGAACCATAATCCGGCTGGTATATTGGCTGTTATCGGTCTTTACGGCAGCTTCTGGTATTATTGGTGCAGCCCGCAGCAGATTTCGCAATACCCGGGAAGATGCGGTGGATACCAAAGCCAAGCGGCAGGAAATGTTAAAACACGCTGCTGGTCAAGGAAAAAAGAAAAATAGATGAAAAAATTTTTATAACCTTGACAAAGGGAAAAAACAGTGATACCATTAAGCCAACAATGAGAAATGCAGAGAAGAGGAAGCTTTTCTCCCAAGTTCCTGTGAAAGAGAGCGGGCGTCACCGGCTGAAAGCGCCTGCAGCAGGAGGGGGACGAGACACCGCCTCTGAGCAGCCGCCGAACACGGGAAACCGCCAAAGGCCGGCCGGGTGGCGCCGTTATGAGCCGTATGAGGGTTTTTGATTTTCAAAAACCGAATTCCGGGTGGAACCGCAGCGCTTTAAGCCTGCCCCAGATGTGGGGCAGGCTTTTTTGTTTTGCAGCAGCCCGGAAAAACTTCTCTGAAATTTCCAAAATGATTTTTTATAAAGGAGAGATTCAATCATGGTGAAAGTCAGTTTGAAGGGCGAAGTCCGGGAGTTTGAAAACGGAATCACCGTTGCGGATATCGCCAAGAGCATTGGCATGGGCCTGTATAAGGCTTCCTGTGCCGGTAAAATTAACGGCGAGGTAGTGGATTTGCGCACTCCCATCAATGAGGACTGCGAGCTTTCCATCCTGACCTTTGACGACCCAGAAGGAAAGAAGGCATACTGGCACACCACTTCCCATATTATGGCACAAGCTGTGCAGCGTTTGTTCCCCGAAGCCATTTTTGGTGTGGGCCCCTCTGTGGATAACGGTTTCTATTATGATATTGGCGGCGTGAAGCCCTTCACTCCCGAGGACTTGACCAAAATTGAGGCCGAAATCAAGAAGATTATCAAAGAAAATCTGCCGTTGGAGCGCTTTGAGCTTTCTCCCGAAGAGGCCGAGAAATTTATGGCGGAACATGGCCAGAAGTATAAAGTTGAGCTGATTCAGGAGCATGCTGGAAAGGGTGAGCATATCTCCCTGTACCGTCAGGGCGACTTTACAGATTTGTGCGCTGGTCCCCACCTGATGAGCACCGGTTGCGTGAAGGCTGTAAAGCTCACCGCTGCTACTGCTGCTTACTGGCGCGGCGATGCCAAAAATGATATGCTCCAGCGCGTGTACGGCATTTCCTTCCCCAAGGCTGCCCAGCTGGAAGAGCACCTCACTGCTATGGAAGAGGCCAAAAAGCGGGACCACAACATTCTGGGCCGTCAGCTGGAATACTTTACTACCTGTGACCTGATTGGCCAAGGATTGCCCATCCTGCTGCCTAACGGCGCAAGAGTCATCCAGCTTTTGCAGCGCTTTGTGGAGGACGAGGAGCAGAAGAGAGGCTGGCTGCTGACCAAGACCCCCTTTATGGCAAAGAGCGATTTGTATAAAGTGAGCGGCCACTGGGACCATTATAAAGATGGTATGTTTGTACTGGGAGACGAGGAAAAAGACGATGAAGTGTTTGCCCTGCGTCCCATGACCTGCCCCTTCCAGTATCAGGCTTATTTGAACCGTCAGCGCTCCTATCGTGATTTGCCCCTGCGGTATAACGAGACTTCCACCCTGTTCCGCAATGAGGCTTCCGGCGAGATGCACGGCCTGATTCGTGTGCGTCAGTTTACCATTTCCGAGGGCCACTTGATGTGCCGTCCCGACCAGCTGGAAGACGAGTTCAAGGGCTGCTTGGAGCTGGTAATCTTTATGCTGAAAACCCTGGGCCTGTATGAGGATGTTTCCTATCGTTTCTCCATGTGGGACCCGGATAACCGCGAGAAGTATATTGGCACCGAGGAGCAGTGGAACGAGGCACAGGATACCATGCGCCGGATTCTGAACCATCTGGAAATCCCCTATGTGGAGGGTGTGGGTGAAGCCGCCTTCTATGGTCCGAAGCTGGATATTCAAATTAAGAACGTATATGGCAAAGAGGACACGCTGATTACCATTCAGATTGACCAGATGCTGGCCGAAAAGTTCGGAATGGAATATGTGGATTCCGACGGAAAGCGCAAGAACCCCTATATCATCCACCGTACCTCCATTGGCTGCTATGAGCGCACACTGGCTCTGCTGATTGAAAAGTATGCCGGTGCTCTCCCCTTGTGGCTGATGCCCGAACAGGTTCGCGTATTGCCTATCAGTGAGCGTTTCCACGACAAGGCACAGGAAGTTACCGAGGCTTTGAAGAATGCCGGACTGCGTGCTTCCTGCGATATGAGAAGCGAGAAGATTGGCTATAAGATTCGCGAAGCCCAGCTGCAGAAGATTCCCTATATGCTGATTGTTGGCGAGAAGGAAGCTGAGAGTAATACGGTTTCTGTCCGTCACCGCAAAGAGGGAGATTTGGGTGCCATGTCTGTGGAAGAATTCCTCAGCAAGGCTCTTATGCAAGTTGCCACCAAAGCCAAAGACTAAACTGTTATATAAAAAACGCCCTTCCGGTCACAGCCGGAAGGGCGTTTTTTTAAACCAATATTATAGATGACTAGATAAATCTAGGTGGATGATTTTTCTTTTTGCTTAAATTTTAGCAGTAGTTTTCCTTGCTCCAAAAATAACTCCCGCTCTTTTTCGGGTAGAGAACGGTAAATATACAGAAGCTCATTTTCTCCCGGAACAGAATTGGTTTTTTGCGGAAAATCCAGTAAATAGTCCATAGAGACTTGAAAATAAGCAGCAATACGCTTTAAAGTCGCAACATCCGGTTCGCTTGTTCCCTGTACATAGCCTCCAAGTGTGGAGGGGGCCACGTTGAGAGCAAGGGCCAGCTGTTTTTGCGTGATTTCATGTTCTTCCAGCAATGTACGCATGGTTTCACCAATCGTCATAGTCTCAACTCCTTTGGCTATCATTGTAAATAGCTTGCGCGAAATTCTCGTGTATAAAACGAGATACTAGTTGACAAAACGGGTTACTCGTCGTATAATGTAGAAGCACAACATAATATTTGTTGCGGCTATATTTTCTATTTGGAGGGGACAAATATGGAAAATTACAATTCCAAAGAGGAAAGGCGTGTATCACCTAAACTTAGAGGGACAACTGCGGTTTTGTGTTTCTTTTTAGGTGCACTTGGGATTCATCGCTTTTATGTGGGTAAGATAGGTACTGGTTTATTGTGGCTTTGCACTTTGGGGTTTTTAGGATTAGGTACATTGATAGACTTTATTATGATTTTGTGCGGCTCTTTTACGGATAGTGAAGGAGCTTATGTACAATAAAAAATACCTTTATTGATTTTATCCATAGAGGTAGAAAGTTATGAATATAGGTTTAGTTTTGTCCGGCGGTATGGCAAAAGGAGCCTATCAAATTGGCGCTTTGAAAGCAATCGCAGAATATATTGATTATAGGGAAGTTAAATATATCAGCTGCGCCTCTATAGGGGTTTTAAATGGATATGCTTTTGCGACTGGTAAGCTAAACAAAGCAGAACGGATTTGGAAAAATCTATGCTGCCATGACAATAAGCTTCTCATTAATAAAATTTTAAGAAGCAACGCACTGCAGCAGAATATTCATGAGATTTATTCAGAAAGGGACAGGCTTTTCGGGGAATTTTATATTTCTTTGCTGGAATTGTATAGCAAATCTATTATTTATCAAAATCTTTCTGCGGTTGATAGTCCACTCATACCATTATATTTAAAAGCCAGTATAGCCATGCCAATATACAATGATTCTGTCGCAGTGTCGGGATACCAATATTTTGATGGTGCTATGGTAGACAATATCCCAGTATATCCTCTTTTACAACATCAGTTGGATTATATTATTTGTATTTATTTTGATGACTCCTCTTATACATTTGAAAATACAGGCTTTGATGGAAAAGTTATTAAGATTACCTTTCCATCGAAAAGTATTGTACAGCAATCTGTGGTATTTCAACGGGATAGCATAAATCAAATGATACAAGATGGGTATGAAATCACCAGGAATCTTTTGCAAGTAATTTTTATAAACGGAGCCGGTGACTTGGCTTCCATTTATGACAGGATTTCTTTTATAAACAAACAATATAGCGAGCGGCATCTCCGTATAACGGGAGATATGGTGGTTAGTAACTTGAATCGGGTTTTGCAAAAATTGACAAGAAAGCAAATTGTATAAATGGGGTGTTGGTATGAAAAAAGCATGGAAAATTGTTGGTATCACAGCGGGAGGGATTAGTTTGCTTTCTGCTGTTATATTGGGATGTATTTATGTGGGAGAAATTTCAGACTTTTTGCGGATAATGAAGATAAAGGTTTGCGGATTAAAAAAATAATAGTTAGCTTGAGGTTTGAGGCAGGCCAGTTATGGCCTGCCTCTTTTTTATAAATGTAAAATATACTTGACAAAAAATGTAAAGCAAGCTATACTTTTTTCATAAGATTCCAAAGGGGAGGTGGCTGGGTGAAGACCAGGATTGCCCAGCTCCGAAAGGAGAGGAAACTCACCCAGGAGGAGTTGGCCAAAGCGGTGGGGGTTAGCCGGCAGACTATTATTTCTATTGAAAATGAGAAATATACGGCTTCATTGGTGCTGGCCTATAAAATCGCTCATTATTTTGGAGAAACAATTGAAGAGGTTTTTGATTTTAGCGAGGAGGAATAAAAGCTGCCATGAACCAAAAACGATATCGGAAATACCTTAAGACGCAGACTTTGCTGATGGCTTTGCTGATTATTGGGCTGACGGTTTTGATGGTTTTGTTGGAGCAGCCCGGAGTAGTAATGCTTTTACCGCAGGTGTCCGGCGATACAGCAGAACATCTGGCAGCCAGCCGCTATGGGATGCTGTGTGGCGCTGGGGTGGTTGGAGTCATTTTTATAATTCGTAACCTGCTGGCATTACGGAAACCGGAATGGCTAGAAAAGCTGTATATCAAATATACAGATGAGCGTGGATGCTCTATCAGGGAAAAATCCGCATTGGGCGCGCTGTATGCTTGTATGGTACTCTATCTGTTTGCACTTCCGGTATCCGGTTTTTATAGCCTGACGATTTATTGGACTTTATATTGTGTTTTCGTTGTTATGGCGGCTGCTTATGGAATGGCCAACTTGATTAATCGCCTTCGTAAAATATAAAACTTTGAAAAAGGAGTTTGGGTGAAAACCCATAAGAAAGGGTGAAATTGATGCAATTTGCAGTAGAAAGCCTTCACAAGAGCTTTGGGGCCAAGCAGGTTTTGAAGGACGTGAGCTTTTCCACCGAAAGCGGGAGAGCTTTTGGCCTTTTGGGCCGCAACGGTGCCGGAAAAACCACCACGATTCGTATTATTATGGATGTGTTTCCGGCGGACAGCGGAAAAGTGCTGCTAGATGGAAAACCCATGGTTCGTGAAAAAGTGAACATTGGGTACCTGCCGGAAGAACGCGGGCTGTATCCCAAAGTAAACATTTTGGAGCAGCTGATATATTTGGGAAGGCTTAGAGGTTTGACTGCCCATGATGCGAAAGAAAACAGTATGAAATGGCTGCGGCGTTTGAGTATGGATGAATACGCCAATAAAAAACTGGATACCCTTTCCAAGGGTAATCAGCAAAAAATCCAGCTTACAGCGGCATTGGTCTCTGACCCGGACTTTGTAATTCTGGATGAGCCTTTTTCCGGCTTAGACCCTGTCAATGCCATGCTGCTCAAAGACGTGGTGCGGGAACTGATTGATTCGGGGAAAATCGTATTGTTTTCCAGCCACCAAATGAATTATGTGGAGGAATTCTGTGATGCTATTGCTATTTTGCATCATGGGGAAATTGTGCTTTCCGGCAGTATCCGGGAGCTGCGCCGTGCCAAAGGCCGCAGCTGCTGGCTGATTCAAACCGGGGAGACAGAGAAAGCAGCTCGTTTTTGCCGGGAGAGCCTTTCTGGAGTCGTCAAAAATGTTCATGCTGTCAAGGAAGGTGTGGCAGTAGAGCTGCTGCATGAGGGGGGAGAGTGTGAGCTGCTGTCGGCAGTGGCTTCTTCCGGCCTGACAGTGGACGGTGTACAGCTGATTACCCCCACCTTGAATGATATTTTTGTGGAAGCAACGACAGGAGACGATGAAGCAGAAGGGAGTGAGAACAAATGAAGCAGTTTTTTGCTGTTTTTGAATATGAACTGGGTACCTATTTAAAAAAGCGCCCCTTTCAGATTGTAACCATCTTACTAATGGTGCTCATTGCCGTGGGATTAACGATTCCCAGGTTTTTTACTTCCTCCGAGGAAGCTACTTCTACCGGTTTGGAAGGTCAAACAGTTGCTGTGATAGCCGATGATACTATGGGAATCACATCCGAACAGCTGTCCGAAATGCTAAACCAGGCACTTGGGGCAGAGGAAAGTGTTTTTCTGCCTTATGCCGGTACGCAGGAAGAATTGATGCAGGATATAGAAAACGAGACTTATTCGGATGGGCTGGTGTTTGACTCATTTTTGAAATATACCCGTATTACCGGGACGGTAAGCCTTTACGACCAGTTTTCTTCTGTTTTGCAGCAAGTTTTGCTGCAAACGTATCGGGCACAGGCAATGACAGAAAGCGGCATGAGTCAGCAGCAGGTGCAGCAGATACTTTCTGCACAGGTAGAAGAGACATTGGAACAGACAGATGCAGGAAAAAATCAGGCTAACAGCTATCTGTTTACCTATTTGCTCATAATGCTGCTCTATATGGCGATTATTTTCTATGGGCAGATGGTGGCTTCCAGTGTGGCGACCGAAAAGAGTTCCCGCGCTATGGAATTGCTCATTACGTCAGCCAAACCGTCCAGCTTGATGTTTGGCAAGGTGTTTGGTGCAGGGTGTGCCGGCTTGCTCCAGTTTGTGCTGATTTTGGGGACAGCTTATGGGGCCTATCAAATCAATGAGCCTTATTATACCGGTACGATGTCGGTGATGAAAACCCTGTTCAATTTGCCGGTAGAGACCCTGCTGTTTGCGCTGGTCTGCTTTATTCTGGGATTCTTTATCTATGCATTTATGTTTGCGGCACTAGCATCTCTGGTCAGCCGCCTGGAAGATTTGAGCAATGTAATTACACCCGCGACTATGATGTTTGTGGTAGTATTCTTTATCGTGATTGTGGCGCTGAATACCGGTGAGGTGGATACTCCCCTGATGGTTGCCTGTTCATATATCCCGCTTACTTCCCCAATGGCCATGTTTGTACGGGTTACTATGGGCAATGTGGCAGCTTGGGAAATTGTGATTTCCGTAGTATTGATGGCAGCGGGAGCTATAGCTTTGGGATATTTAGGAGCCGCTATTTATCGTGTAGGGGTTTTAATGTATGGAAAACCTCCAAAGCTTTCGGGGCTTGCCTCCATGCTGAAAAATAAACAGAAGTAAACAAAAGGCTCTCTGCAAAGATGTTTAGCAGAGAGCCTTTCGTTTTGTTTTGCTGGATAAAGATTGCTGATTCGACAACATTTATTTTGTAATCGTGATATGCTGCAAAAGGACAGCGATTTGGACAATTGCCCAGAAAAATCAATCAGACATTCTGCTTCTTTCCCGGCCTGCACAATAATTATAAGTGAGTATTGTTTATATATTACAAATTCCGAAAAACGCAAATGATTTCCTTATAAAAAATCGACGAAAACACTTGCTATTTTCCAGTTTTATGTTATGATAATAATAACGGAAATTGAAATGGGAGGAAGATGATTACCATGCAATCTCCACAAAAGAATGAAAACGGCAATTTACCCCTCTATTTGTTCCATCAGGGGACGAATTACCGGGCCTATGAGTACATGGGTCTGCACAAAGTTGAAAAGGATGGCAAAACCTGCATGGTGTGCCGTGTTTGGGCACCCAATGCACAGGCTGTCTCAGTTGTTGGTGAATTTAATAATTGGGATGATTCCGTAAATCCCATGGAAAAAATCAGCGACGGCGTCTGGGAGGCCTATCTTGACGAGCTTGCTCCTTTTTCACTTTATCGCTTCTGTGTCACCACGGCTCAGGGCAATAAGGTTATGAAGAGCGACCCTTATGCAACCCATTTTGAAACCCGTCCCGGAAATAGTTCCCGGTACTATGACATCAGCGGTTATCACTGGACAGATGATGCCTGGTATCGACAGAAAGCCAAAAAACCACATTATGACCAACCAGTCAATATTTATGAAATTCATGCCGGCTCCTGGAGAAAATACAGCGATGGCAGTGTGTTCTCCTATGATAAGCTGGCAGATGAGCTGATTCCTTATGTAAAGGAAATGGGGTATACCCATATTGAAGTGATGCCTCTGACAGAATATCCCTTTGACGGAAGTTGGGGATATCAGGTAATGGGATATTTTGCTCCGACTTCCCGTTATGGCGAGCCAAAGGATTTTATGTCTTTTGTGAATAAATGCCATGAAGCAGGCATTGGTATCATTATGGACTGGGTTCCGGCCCATTTCCCCAGAGACGCTGAAGGACTGGCTAAATTCGACGGTACGGCCTGCTATGAATATGCTGACCCGAGAAAAGGGGAGCACAAGGACTGGGGTACACTGGTCTTTGACTATGGCCGCAACGAAGTGATTAGCTTCCTGGTGTCCAGTGCAGTATTCTGGGTAAAGGAATATCACATTGATGGAATCCGTGTGGATGCCGTGGCCTCCATGCTGTATTTGGACTATAGCCGTAATGATGGCGAATGGGTCCCCAATAAAGATGGCGGCCGTGAGAATCTGGAAGCGGTAGCGTTTTTGCAGCGGCTCAATGAAGCTGTGTTTGAAGCGGTGCCGGATGTGATGATGATTGCAGAAGAATCCACTGCATGGCCTATGGTGTCCAAGCCGACCTATTGCGGCGGCCTTGGCTTTAACTATAAGTGGAATATGGGCTGGATGAATGACATGCTGCACTATATGTCTCTGGACCCCTTGTTCCGCAAGTTTAATCATGACAATATTACATTCTCTTTCTTTTATGCGTTTTCCGAGAACTTTATCCTGCCTATTTCTCACGATGAGGTAGTGTATGGAAAGTGTTCTCTCTTTAATAAAATGCCCGGCGACGAGCAGATGAAATATGCAGGTGTGCGTGCCTTTATGTGTTATATGATGGCCCACCCCGGCAAAAAACTGCTGTTTATGGGTACTGAATTCTGTCAGGCTAATGAATGGAATGTGGAAAAAGAGCTGGAGTGGGGACTGCTGCAGTATCCCGAGCACCAGCAGGCACAAAAATTCTTTAAAGCCTTGAATCATTTCTATTTGGAGACCCCCGCATTGTGGCAGGTGGATTTCTCCTGGGAAGGCTTCTCCTGGATTTCCAACGATGACTATAACCAGAGTGTTATTGCATTCCGCCGTATTGACAAAGACGGCAACGACTTAATTGCAGTGTGCAATTTTGTTCCGGTCCAGCGGGAAAATTATTCTATCGGCGTCCCCACAGCGGGTATTTATACAGAACTGTTCAATTCCGATAATGCAGAGTTCGGCGGAGGTGGTGTGACCAATGGAGACACCATTAAATCTGTTCCTGAGCCCATGCATGGATTTGAAGACAGTATCAGTTTGACATTGCCGGCTATGTCGGTGATTTATCTGAAATGCCGCAGACGGGCACCTCAGAAGAAAGCTGTGGTAAAGCCTGTAAAGGCTGCCGAAAAAGAAAAAAAGGCGGTGGAAAAAGCGCCTGCTGTAAAAGCAGAGGTGAAGCCGCAAACCAAGAAAACAAGTCCTCGAAAAAATAAGACGGAGAAATCATAATCTTCAGAGGGGGAATCTAAATGTTACCAAAACAAGAAGTAGTGGCCATGCTGTTGGCAGGCGGACAAGGAAGCCGTCTTGGCGTCCTCACCCGTAATTTGGCAAAGCCAGCTGTGCCCTATGGCGGAAAGTATCGGATTATTGACTTCCCGCTGTCCAACTGCGTGAATTCCGGAATTGAGACCGTTGGTGTCCTCACCCAGTACCAGCCGCTGGAACTGAATGAGTATATCGGCAGCGGCCAGCCTTGGGATTTGGACAGCATGTATGGCGGCGTTCATGTATTGCCGCCCTATCAGAGAGCCAAGCAGTCTGACTGGTATAAGGGTACTGCCAATGCCATTTATCAGAATATCCGCTTTATCGACCGGTATAATCCTGAATATGTGGTTGTTCTTTCCGGCGACCACATCTATAAGATGGATTATGCCAAGATGATTGCCTATCATAAAGAGAAAAAAGCTGACTGCACCATTGCTGTTATTGAGGTCCCCATGTCTGAAGCTTCCCGCTTCGGTATTTTGAATACATATGAGGACGGCACCATTTATGAGTTTGATGAAAAGCCGAAGGTGCCCAAGAGCAACAAGGCTTCCATGGGTATTTATGTGTTTACCTGGAGCAAAATGCGCAAGTATTTGGAAGCTGATGAGGCTGACCCGAATTCCTCCAACGATTTCGGTAAAAATGTGCTTCCTGCCATGCTGAACGCCGGCGAGAAAATGGTAGCTTATCAGTTCTCCGGTTATTGGAAAGATGTAGGAACCATCGACAGCCTATGGGAATCCAACATGGATTTGCTGGACCCCAATGTGCCGCTGGATTTGAGCGACGAGAGCTGGAAGATTTATTCCCGCAATCCGGCTTTGCCTCCTCACTATATTGCCACAACAGCAAAAGTACAGAATTCTCTGATTTCTGAAGGCTGTAATGTATATGGTGAAGTGGACTTTTCCGTGCTGTTTGCAGGCGTATATATAGCGCCCGGCGCAGTGGTGAAGGATTCCATTATTATGCCCGGCGCACGCATTGAAGAAGGCGCTGTGGTACAGTATGCCATTGTGGCAGAAAACTGTGTGGTGAGCGCTGACTGCAAAATTGGCGCCCGCCCTGAAGAAATTGAAAACAAAGAGGAATGGGGCGTTGCCGTTCTGGGCGCCGGCTGTGTATTGGAGCCCGGCACCGTCGTGCCCCCCAAGGCTATGATCGACGCTGAGGAGGTGGCGAAGAAATGATGATTGGCAATAATGTTCTTGGAATTCTGTTCGCCAATGTTCATGATGAACGGGTACGCGAATTGACAGAGCACCGCACACTGGCATCTGTTCCTGTGGGTGGAAGATACCGCCTGATTGATTTTCCTCTGTCCAATATGGTAAACGCAGGTATCAATAAAGTAGGCGTAATTACCGGAAATAACTATCAGTCCCTGATGGACCATCTGGGTTCCGGTAAGTCCTGGGACTTGTCCCGTAAGCGCGAGGGCCTGTATATTCTGCCTCCCTTTGGCACTGACGGCAGCCAGCTGCCGAACCGCATTGGCTCTTTGGCTTCCATCAGCCGCTTTCTCCGCAACTCCAAAGAGGAATATGTGCTGATTAGTGACTGCGATTTTCTGTGCAACATCAATTATGCTGATGTTATAGCAGCTCATTTGGAGAATAAAGCTGACATCACCATGATTTATAAGTATGGCAAGATTCCTTCCTACAGCACCAACGCCAATGTGATTACCACTTCTCCTGACGGACGTGTGGTAGAGATGCTGATTGGTCCCAGCGTGGAAGGCGAATGCAATTATGGTATGAATATGTATGTTATGCGCCGCGAACTGCTGATGAAGCTGGTGAGCGAGTGCGTCAGCCGTAACCGTTATGATTTTGGCCGTGAAATTATCCAGCAGAATCTGAACAGCCTGCGGATTTTCGGCTATGAGTTTACTGGATATTCTACGATTGTAGGCTCTATTAACTCTTATTTTGAGGCTAATATGGCTCTCATGCTGCCGAAGGTTCGGGAGCAGCTGTTCGATACGAATCGTCCTATTTATACCAAAGTACGTGATGATGTGCCTGCCCGTTATGGTCTGGGCTCTCAGGTGTCCAATTCTCTGATTGCTGACGGCTGTGTCATTGAAGGCGAAGTGGAAAATTGTGTGATTTTCCGCGGCGTACATGTTGGCAAGGGCGCAAAGCTGAAGAACTGTGTGATTATGCAGGATGCTGTGATTGGCTCCGGCAGCAATTTGAATTATGTGATTACAGATAAAGATGTCGTTATTCAGGAGGACCGTACCCTGATGGGCTTCCAGTCCTATCCTGTATTTATCAGCAAGGGAAGCCTGGTATAAGGACCCTGTGTTGTTGTAAAAATCCCGGCACAGGGGGAGCCTCGACTATGGGTCTGGGCTCCCCTAGTGCTTTCAAAATGGGGCAAGGCCCCCGGTCTGCCAGAAGGCGGGCGATTTTATGAGTTTGAAAGGTGTGAGACCCATGAAGGTTTTGTTTTGTACCAGTGAAGCCCTTCCTTTTGCAGCTTCTGGTGGATTGGGTGATGTGGCGGGTTCCCTGCCGCAGGCATTGCGGGCCCGTTTGATTGGCTGCCGTATTGTGATGCCTCTGTATGAGGATATTCCTCAAGAGCTGCGTGAGAATATGCGTTTCGTAACCAGCCTGTCGGTTCCTGTGGCATGGCGCAGACAGTATTGCGGCGTATTTGAGGCCAAGGTTGGCGGTGTTATCTATTATTTGATTGATAACCAGTATTATTTCAAGCGTCCCGGACTGTATGGCCATTATGATGATGCGGAGCGTTTTGCTTTCTTGTCCCGTGCAGCGCTGGAAATGCTGCCTTATCTGGACTTTAAGCCTGATTTGATTCATGCGAATGACTGGCAGACGGCGCTTGTACCGGTGTATTACCGCCTGTTCTATGCCAACAATGATTGGTATAGAGGGATTAAAACCCTGATTACCATTCACAATATCCAGTATCAGGGAAAATATGGTATGGAGCTTCTCAATGATGTGTTGGGAATTCCGGCTTCCGAAGCTCATTTGATGGAATACGACGATTGCGTGAATATTCTGAAGGGCGCTATCGAATGTGCTGACTGGGTGTCTACCGTAAGCCCCACCTATGCACAGGAAATTTTGAATCCTTGGTATTCTCATCGTTTGGATGGCATTCTCAATGAGCGTTCCTGGAAGCTTTCCGGTATCCTCAACGGCATTGACGTTATTAACTACAACCCTGAAACCGACAAAAACATTTATGCCAACTACAGTGTAAACGATATGTCCGGTAAAGCGGTGAATAAGCAGAAATTACAGGAGCGGCTCAGCCTTACCCAGGACCCCAATGTTCCGTTGATTGGTATGGTGACTCGTTTGGTTTCCCACAAAGGCTTGGATTTGGTGAAAGAAGTTGCCGACAAACTGATGTATGAAACCAATGTACAGTTCGTTGTGCTGGGTTCTGGCGACTGGGAGTATGAGAGCTTCTTCCGTGAGATGCAGAATAAATATCCCGGCCGTTTCTGTGCTTGTATTGGTTTTATCCCCGAGCTTTCCAGAAAGATTTATGCCGGTGCTGATATTTTCCTCATGCCCAGTAAGAGCGAGCCCTGCGGCCTGTCCCAGATGATAGCTTTGCGGTATGGTACCATTCCGGTGGTTCGTGCTACCGGTGGCCTGAAGGATTCTATCCGCGACAGCGGAGATGGAGAAGGCAATGGCTTTACTTTCCAGAGCTATGACAGCGGCGATATGTATCATGCCATTCAGCGTGCTTTGGAAGGCTATGCTAACAAAGACGGCTGGAAGATTTTGGTGGACCGTGCCATGCGGTGCGATAACAGCTGGGGCCGTTCTGCTAATGACTATATTGCTTTGTATCGCCATATCCTGAAATCTTAAGATTTCTTCTGGTGAATCCCCCTTCACCTTATGAAAGAGCCCGGATGCAGGGACTTGTCTGCATCCGGGCTTTTATTATTTAAAAGTCTGTTCACTTGCTTTTGGAATGGTCTGGGCGTATAATCAAAACAGGCTAAAAATGGCAGATTCATAAAAAGCATGTGGACAGGAGGCTTTTTTGTTGGGAAAAATTTCTTCGGTCATTGACCAGAAATTGCTAAAATTTATTGTGGTGGGCATTATTAATACACTGGTGGGAATGGCCATTATGTTTGGGCTTTATAACTTGGCACACTGCTCTTATTGGTTGTCGTCGGCGGCGAATTATGTGCTTACCAGTATTTTGAGCTATTTTTTAAACAAATATTTCACTTTTCAAAATCGTGAGAAATCAGCGGCACAGATTGTGCGTTTTGTGCTAAACATTGCGGTATGCTATTTGGTGGCCTATGGAATCGCCAAACCGCTCACCTTTACAATTCTGTCAGGGTTTGGAGAGCAGATTCAGACTAATGCAGCTATGCTGGTAGGAATGTGTTTCTTTACGGGCCTCAATTATTTTGGACAGCGCTTTTTTGCCTTTAAGTCTGAGGATAAGTCTGAAGCAAAAATGCAGTAAAAGAACTTTTCTTTTTGTGGCGGCCGATAGTGACAAAGACGGTAAAGTGTTGTATAATACAATAATAACCGAAAGCTGCGTGGAAGGCAGCCTGTAAGCCGGCGCCGCCGGGGACCTTTGAGAATAAAGAACATGGAGTGATACAGTTGGATTTTAAGGCCTTTGACCTGATTGTGGAAAAATTGACACCGGCCCTGTTGGCACAGGAATTTACAGCGCCGGAGGATTATGAGGTGGAAAACGGGAAGGCCGTTGTATATACCACCGGAAATTTAAAATATGGTGTATTTTATAGCTTTGCTACCAAACGTTTTGAGTTGAAAAGTGCGGTAGTGGAGGAGGAAAAGGAACCCTCTTGGCGCAGTCTTTCAACATGGATGTTCGATTCAGAAACCGACACAACCGGAGATGCGGAATCGATTGCCAACGACTTTTTGGAAACTGTCGAAGGGCCAAAGCGCGTAGAACTGGTTCGGCAAAACAAAAAAAAGCGGAATAAAAAAGAGGATGGCACACTGGATGCAGACCCGCAATTTTTGTTTAACCGGCTGATGGCAGTATTTCCAGAGCTGCGGGGCGAAATGGCCGATGAGCGGGTGCATTATGGGCAAATTCGTTTCTTTACTTTTGCACGTGAAAAGATTGCCCCAAAGGTGGAAAACCTGGCGAAAAATTATCCCGGCAGTGAGCCTTTTGAAAAAATGTGCTCCATTTTGAATGATATGTATGCCAATGCGGATATGGATGCCCGTTCTGTTATTACCATTGCAATTCTAAACGAAGTTGACGATGCAGCGTATGCCAATATCCGTGAAAAGCTGAGCGAGGATTTAGGGAAAGTATACCGTTTCGGCCGCGGGTTGAAAGGAAAGAAAATTAAGCCAGAAAAAAGAAAGAAAGAAAAAAAGAAAATAGTGGCTCCCAGCCTTAACGAAAGATAAAAAAGAACCGGTGTCTTTTTAAGACGCCGGTTCTTTTTTTATCAATACAGGCTGCAGGTTCCAATATTTGCGCAGTAGGAAACAGATGAGATAAGCCATGATACATCCCAGAGCAATCCCTGCCAGTACATCGGTGGGGTAGTGAACAAATAGGAAGAGGCGCGAGAACGCAATCAATCCGGCCAAAATAAAAGCAGGGATTCCAAAGGACTTTCGGCATTGGAATATAACGGCTGCTGCGGCAAAAGAGGAGGCACTGTGGCCGGACGGGAATGAAAAGGAATTTGGTTCTGGAATCAGCAATTGAAGTTCTGGAAAATGGGTGAAAGGCCGGGGACGTTCTACTAGATGTTTTAGCAAAACTTCTCCAATCAGGGCAGTGAGTGCCAAGGTACACAGGAGAGCAATCCCCCATTTACGATAGGCGCGAAAGAAAAGCATTATACCAGCAATGACTAACCAAATGAGCCCTTTATCGCCTAAAAACGTAACCATAGGAAAAAACCATTCTGTAAATCCGCAGCGCAGATTTTCCTGTATCCATAGAAGAATGGCAGTGTCCAAATAAGAAACCTCCTTTTGCTTGTTTTTATATTAGTATATCAGATTTAACCTTCTGTTTTATTTCTGTTTCTTTAATTTTTTCAAATTACCGCGTCATACCTATTCCCACTCTGGCATAAGTTGATATTGTCATTGCAACGGAAAGGAAAGGCGTGGTGAAATTTGGTACAGTGGCATTGTATCAGAAAAGAAGAAGTTTTAGAGCGTCTGCATAGTAATAGCAGCCAAGGGCTGACTGAAGAACAGGCTCGGAAGAGATTGGAAAAATACGGGAAAAACCGCTTGGATTCCCGAAACAAAAAGGGATGGATATATCGTTTTTTAAAACAGTTTCAGGATTTCATGGTTCTCACATTATTGGCGGCAGCTACTGTTTCATATGTGACCTCCAGAATCCAGGGAGATAGCGACTATATTGATTCCATTATTATTTTGGCAATTGTACTGATTAATGCTGTGACCGGGATGATTCAGGAAAGCCGGGCTGAAAAGGCGATTGAAGCCCTGAAAAAGCTTTCTGCACCCAAAGCCCGTGTCATTCGGGGAGGAAGAGAGAAGGAAATTGACAGCGAGGAATTGGTGCCTGGAGACTTAGTGCTGCTGGAAGCCGGAGACATGGTGCCAGCAGATATCCGGTTGCTGAAATCAGATTGCTGCAAGGCAGAAGAATCTGCATTAACGGGAGAATCGATGCCGGCAGTAAAAGATGATGGGATGATTTGTACACAGCAGGCTGCTCTGGGGGACCGAAAAAACATGCTGTTTAGCGGAACCAGCATTGCCCAGGGGCAGGCTTGGGGGATTGTAACATCGGTGGGAATGTATACCCAAATGGGACGGGTAGCAGGGATGATTAACAGAGAAACAGCCCCTGAAACACCTTTGCAAAAAAAATTATCCCGTACCGGAAAAGCACTGGGGATTGCTGCGCTGCTAATCTGTATTGTGATTTTTGTTTTGGGGCTAATTCAAAAAATCGAGCCGCTGGAAATGTTCATGATTTCTGTCAGCCTGGCAGTTGCTGCGATTCCAGAGGGACTTCCGGCTGTTGTAACAATTGTATTGGCGATGGGCGTTCGCAGGATGGCAGGGAAAAAAGCGATTATTCGCCGGTTGCCTGCTGTTGAAACGCTGGGAAGCGCCAGTGTCATTTGTTCGGATAAAACCGGGACGCTGACCTGCAATCGGATGACCGTTACCAAAGTTAGTGATGGACGCAACTATTTATCTCTTTCCGGGGCGCAGACACAGGAAATGCTGGGATTGGCAACCTTGTGCACCAACTGCCGTGTAGATGGACAGCGAATTTTGGGAGAACCTACGGAGACGGCTTTAGTGGCAGCTTGCCGGGAATCAAAAAAAATATTGGAAGCCCGTTTTCCACGTGCGGGGGAAATCCCATTTTCTTCGGAAAGAAAGCGGATGGCGACTTTCCATCGGATTTCATCAGGAAAATATCGCATTATCGTAAAAGGCGCCCCAGATTTGCTAATTTCCCGATGCAGTTATATTCGGGAGACAGGCGGGAACCGCCCTATGACAGTGCAGGACCGAAAGCAAATTCAGAAAATGAATGATGAAATGGCAGGGGAGGCCCTGCGAGTGATTGGGGTTGCCTATCGTGATACCAACTCTTTGCCGGAAAACGATGAAGAAGCAGAGAGTGGGCTGGTATTCTGCGGGTTAATAGGTATGATGGACCCACCCAGGCCGGAAGCCGGGAAAGCGGTTGATTTGTGTAAACGTGCAGGAATTCGCCCAATCATGATTACCGGGGACCACAAGGGAACGGCGCAAGCGGTTGCAAAACAGCTGGGGATTTTACGTCCAGGCGGAAAGGTTGTTACGGGAATAGAGCTGGACGCTATGAGCAACAAGCAATTGAGGGAGGCGGTACCAAAGTGTGACGTTTTTGCACGGGTTTCCCCGGAGCATAAAATGAGAATTGTCAGGGCCCTTCAATCGCAAGGAGAAGTAGTGGCTATGACAGGAGATGGCATCAATGATGCACCGGCTCTTCGGGCTGCGGATATTGGATGTGCCATGGGAAAAGGAGGAACCGATGTTGCCCGAGCGGCAGCAGATATGGTGCTGACTGATGATAACTTTTCCACCATTGTTTCCGCTGTAAGAGAAGGCAGAGGGATATATGGCAATATTCGCAGAACCATCCATTTTTTACTATCCTGCAATATTGGAGAAATCCTTTTGGTATTGTCGGCCTTCCTTCTGCATCTTCCGGTTCCGCTTCTGGCAATACAGCTTTTGTGGGTCAATTTGGTAACGGATTCCCTGCCTGCTTTAGCACTTGGAGTAGAACCTGTGCGGGGAGATGTAATGGAAGAAAAGCCGGTTCCAAGAGAGTCGGGGATTTTTTCTGGAGGGATGGGGGTTGCAATTGCAGCAGAAGGATGTTTGATTGGTGCGCTGGCATTGCTGGCTTTTACGATTGGCAGAGTATTTTTTGATTCTATTTCCCTAATGCCTCATATCGGCCGTACCATGGCTTTTGCTGTTTTAAGCCTTTCCCAAGTTGTCCACACCTTTAATATGCGTTCACGCAAATCGTTATTTTCCATCGGATTTTTTTCCAACCGTCGTCTAAATTGGGCGGCTGTCATTTGTATTGGACTTCAGGTTGCAGTCATTGCAATTCCTTCAGCTGCCAAAATTTTTCATACAGTTCCGTTATCTGGAATACAATGGATAATTGTCGCTGGACTGAGCCTGGTTCCGTTATGTTGTGTGGAGTTAGAAAAAAAGCTTTTTACCAAAAAATAAAATCCCTCATGCACATTTGTAAAAGGAATTAGATGTAAGATTTTCAAATATATGGTAATAAAATTTAAAATACGTAAATATGAATAAATTTTTCGCAAAAGTTTATTCAATAAACCCTTGATTATTTTTACGCAGAAGAGTATGATAGATATGGGATGTGAAATAAATTCACGAAGATAGGGTGTTGTATCAATGGAAAATATGTTGATAATGATAAAGACCATTCATTACAGAAAAAGCTACCGGGTTTATGGCAGCAGAAATCAGGGGTTTGGTATTGAAGTTGCTTGGGACTATTCATCTGGTAAAGAAGAAAAAGCAAAATCTCCTCCCATTTTTATCAGCTTTCAGCAAGCAGAAAAGATAGCCAGAAAACTAGCACTAGAAGATGTTCATCCTGTCCATCTTCTTGATGTGATACAGGACTTATATATTGACAAAATTTCTCAGTGGAAGAATCAAGAAATAAAATCTGTGGCAGGGGTTATTTTTTGATTGACAAATGGTATTTAAATTGGTTATACTAATAACACAATATCTTGTGTTATTACAGGATGATTATAAATTTTTAGATGAATAAAGGAGGCTTTTTCATGGATAGATATGTTTGTGATGCTTGCGGTTATGTATATGACCCGGCAGTCGGTGACCCCGACAACGGAATTGAAGCAGGAACTGCTTTTGAGGCCCTTCCCGAGGATTGGGTATGCCCTCTGTGCGGTCTTGGCAAAGATTCCTTCAGCAAGGAATAAAAACAAATTGCAATCAAAACGCCCGGCTAAGCATTTGCTTGTGCCGGGCGTTTTATTATGCTATAAAATAAAGCAGGGCAAAGGGAAGAGAAAATAATAAACCAAACACCACATCCCGGACAAAATGCACTCCGCCCACAATCCGGGAAATGGCAACAGCCAGGGCAAGAATGGTGAAAAATATACCTGCCCATGGGGAAATCCGAAAAAATGCCAGGGCAATCGCGGCGGCACTGGTGGTATGACGGCTGGGAAAACTTTTCCCTTTTTGGGGAGTGGCGGGTAAAAATGGTGTATAAGATAAAATGTCATATGGCCGAGGTGCATTGAGTATTTTACGCAGCAGCGTTACCGACAAAAAAGTTAGAGCGGGGACGCCGAAAAAGAAAGGCCAATCGGGGCTTTGACACCAGAATAAATATCCCAATGTCCCCAAATAGCACAGGGCAGAGAGGATGGGGAGACATCGAAACAAACAGTGAAACAGGCATGCACGACGGGAAGAGTGGTTCAGCCAATCTGTACAAGCCTGATATTGCGCTGCGCTCACAGTGAAAAGTCCTCTGGATTAAATTTGGGAAGAGGCGGCGAAGTCCGCGGAGTTCGCTTTAGAGGGTCATAGGAAAAACGGCTGCATCCAACGGAATCTTCAGGAATACATCCCAAAGCACATTCGGCAACATCCTCTTCACTTGCATTATTATAAGAACAATATCGACAATCCGGCTCGATGGTACTGCCAAAGAGCCGGTTTTTTTTCTTTTTTTGTCCAAACAAGAAAATCATCCCCTTTTGACAGATAATGTAGAATCGTTTCAAAGTACTTCCTATCGGTTTTCCCAAGGCGTGACAGCCCATTTTAAACAGCCGTCCAGCTGCTGGGAGAAAACACGGTAGCCTTCTAAAATCTCGTTGAGAGGAGCCTTGTGGGTAATTAAAAAATCAGTATTCAGCTTTCCAGTTTCTATCAAATGCAGCAGTCTATCACAATGGACTGCATCAACACCGCCGGTTTTAAAAATCAAATTTTTCCCATACATATCCGGCAGCGGAAGTGTTTGAGGAGACTCATACATGGCTACTAAAGCCACTACACTGTTGGGACGGGCAATCTTCCAGGCCAGTTCAAAAGTATTGTCTCCGCCAGCTGCCTCAATTACACCGTCTGCTCCCCGGCCATGGGTTAGAGAAAGCACACAAGCTTCGGCATCTTCCTGGGGAACGCAGATAATTTTATCAGCCAGTCCAAGTTTTTGGGCCAGCATCAATCGCTCACGGTTTTTGTCAATGGCAATTATACTGGCTGCTCCAAACAGACGTGCACATTCCATCGCACACAGCCCTACCGGCCCTGCACCAATGACTGCCAGGGTATCTCCAGGAGAAAGTTCACACAGCTCTGCACCAAAATAACCACTGGAAAGAATATCCCCTGTAAACAGGGCGTTTTCATCCGTAACGCCGTCTGGAATTTTGGAAAGCCCTTGGTCAGCATAAGGGACTCTTACATACTCGGCCTGACATCCATCAATACGGCATCCCAGCTCCCAGCCGCCATTTTCACAATTGTTGATATAGCCCTGGCGGCAAAACCAACAGTCCCCGCAAAAAGTAATACAATTGGCAGCCACCCTGTCTCCTACCTGCAGATGTTTAACCCCTGGACCAATTTCCACAATTTCTCCGACAAACTCATGGCCTAAAACAATATCGTCCTTTGCCCGTGGGACGGCTCCATGAAGAATATGCAAATCACTGGTACAAATGGTAGAGAGTGTAACGCGTACAATGGCATCTGTATCTTTTTGCAAAGATGGAAACGGCCGGTGAATCAGCATGGCTGTACCATTTCGGCAAATCAGTGCATTCATAGTTTCCATAGTAACTCCCCTTTCACAAATGGCATATAATTATACAATCATATCATTATTATACCATGAAACGTGGATAGGGAAAAGTAATCAGGAAAAAAGCTTAACCAGTGCCCCAACGTTTTAATTGGCGCATAATGTAGAAATAAGCGGGAATTAAGAACAAGTCTGCCATAATCCAGGCAATGGGGCTTGCAAAGCAGGCTGCAATATATCCAAATTGAGGAACCAGCCATAAGCCGGCAATACTTCTCGCCGCCATTTCGCATACTCCGGCGAACATTGCCATTTTGCTGTATCCCATTCCCTGAATAAACAGACGGATAATATAAATACAAGAAAGAGCAAGAGAAAAGGCGCCGTTAATGAGCATAAATAAGTAAGCATCATTCAAAATGGAGCTTTCGCTGGCGTCTACAAAAAGCATCAGCATAGGCTTTCCAAAGAAATAGATTAAAACCATGGAAATAATGGAATAAATACCAGCCAAAATCATACCGGCTTTTACCCCGGGAGCAAGCCTTTCAATCTTACGCGCACCAATATTTTGGCCACCATAAGTGGACATGGCAATACCCATAGCATCGAACACACAGCAGAAGAGTCCATACAGACGTCCGGCTGCTGTTACGGCGGCCACAATCATGGAGCCCAGACTATTAACAGCTGCCTGAAGAAGGATACTGCCCAATCCGGTAATAGAAATTTGTAGTCCCATGGGCAATCCAACAGAGCAGAGTCTGGAAATATAATCTTTTCTTATCTTTAAATCATCACGTGTGATATGAAGAAGAGGGAACTTTTTGGCAATATAAATTAAACATGCAACACCAGAAAGCAGCTGTGCCAATACAGTAGCAATGGCTGCGCCCGCTACCCCTATGGGAATAATTACGACCAGCAGAAAATCAAAACCAATATTCAAAAAGGAAGCCATTATTAGGAAAATGACAGGTGTGCGGCTGTCTCCCAATGCACGCAAAAGTGAGGCCAGGATATTATAGAGGAATATGGCGGGAATGCCTGCAAAGATAATCACAATATACCAATAAGCTTCCAAAATAATATCTTGGGGTGTATTGGTCCACTCCAGCATAGGCATACACAGAATAACCGTTAACAGGGTAAAAACAGCAGAAAGCCCTGCGGTCAGCCAAACGATGTTTCCAACGTACCGATGCAGACTTTGAAAATCTTTAGCACCAAATTGCTGAGAAACAGGGATGGCAAATCCACTGCACAGACCCACGCAAAAACCAATGATAAGAAAGTTGATGGAACCGGTACAGCCTACTGCGGCCAAAGATTCGTTTCCCAGATATCGACCGACAATAATAGTGTCTACCATGGAATAAAATTGCTGGAATAGGTTACCAAAAATCAATGGGATGGTAAATTTTAAAATCAGGCGAATCGGCGACCCTTGGGTCATGTCCTTAGTCATGCATAACTCCCTCTTTTCATGTGTCCGTAAAAGGCCCAAAATTGTTTCCTATAATAGCACAGAAGTTTTAAAAGGGCAATTCCTGAATTCCGCCACAAATAGCCGAATTTTTTACCTGTTTCTTGGTAGTTATTACAGGGGACTTGAAAATAAGAAATGGGGATGATTTTACATCGATTTTACATTACCCGGCTTTTTGACTTTACACAGCCACGATATACTATTGCCAGACCTTGAAAAACAAACAAAACCAATCGAGTGATTGAAAGGAAGAAACAAGAATGAAAATCAAGAGAGTTTTGACTGCAATTCTGGCTTTGGCTATGACCGCAGCTGTGATGACTGGCTGCCAGAGCAACGGAGCTACCAGCTCTGCCGGTACCGATTCCTCCACTACCAGCACTTCTGAGAGCAGCACCGAGAGCAACACCGAGCTGAGCGGTACAGTTGCTACCAACGGCTCCACCTCTATGGCTGATGTGATTGGCGCTTTGAGCGAGCAGTTCATGAATGATAACAGCGGTGTGAAGGTTTCCTATGACGCTACCGGTTCCGGCACCGGAATCGACGCTGCTAAGAACGGCACCTGCGATATCGGACTTTCCTCCCGCGCACTGAAAGACGAAGAAACCGCTGCTGGTCTGAAGGGCACAACAATTGCTCTGGATGGTATCGCAATTATCGTAAACGAGAACAGCAAGATTGAAGATTTGAGTGTAGAGCAGATTGCTCAGATTTATACCGGTGAAATTACCGATTGGAGCAAAGTTGGCGGCGACGCCGGCACCATTGCCTGCATTGGCCGTGAATCCAGCTCCGGTACCCGCGATGGCTTTGAGTCCATCACCGAGACCAAGGACAAGTGCAAGCTGAGCCAGGAACTCACCTCTACCGGCGCTGTCATCGAGGCTGTAAAGAACAACCCCGGCGCTATCGGATACGCTTCCCTCTCCGCTGTTGCTAACGCAGAAGGCGTAAAGGCCATTACTGTAGAAGGTGTTGCCTGCTCCGAAGAGACTGTGAAAGACGGTTCCTACAAGATTCAGCGTCCCTTCGTTCTGGTAACTAAGGAAGGCACCGAACTCAGCCCGGCTGCTCAGGCATTCTTTGACTTTGCTACTTCCGCCGACGCAGAGGCCCTCATCGTGAAGGCTGGCGCTGTGCCCCCCACAAAATAATCACTACAAACTGAGTTTTGGGAAAACTGCGTTTTCGCTTCAGCCTCCACTGAAAGTAGTGGGGGCTATTCCCATGATAAATAAGGAGCTGCATTATGGAACAAAACATACCCATGGATTTGAATGCAACCAGTGAAAGGAAAGAAACTGAAATGAAAGACCTCTCCAAACAGGTCGAGCAGACAAAACAGCAGACAGAAGCCGCTGTCCCTCAGGCCAAACGCCGCGGCGCTAAAGATGTCATGGAACTGGTCATGCACATCATATTCCTTTTGTGCGGCATTATCGCAGTGGCTTTTGTTTTGTTCATCAGCATCTATCTGATTATCTCCGGCCTGCCTGCCATTCAGAAAATCGGCCTTTGGAATTTCCTGTTTGGACAGACCTGGGCCCCTACAAACTCTGAGAACCCTCAATATGGAATTCTGCCCTTTATCCTAACTTCCATTTACGGCACTGCAGGCGCATTGGTCATCGGCGTGCCGGTGGGACTGCTCACCGCCATTTATCTGGCTAAAATTGCCCCTCCCAAAGTGGCAGTTGCCATTCAGACAGCAGTAGAACTGCTAGCGGGTATACCTTCTGTGGTATATGGCCTGGTAGGTATGATTGTACTGGTACCTATGGTGCAGAATGTTTTCCATCTGTCTTCCGGTGCAACACTTCTGGCGGCTATTATTGTACTGGCCATTATGATTTTGCCTTCCATTATCAATGTTTCTACAACCGCTTTGAAGGCAGTTCCCAAAGAGTACGAAGAGGCATCTCTGGCCTTGGGGGCGACAAAAATCGAGACGATTTTCCGTGTGAGCCTGCCTGCTGCCAAAAGCGGCGTGGCAACTGCAATTGTGCTGGGTGTAGGCCGTGCTATCGGCGAAGCGATGGCCATCATCATGGTTTCCGGCAACGTGGCTAACATGCCCGATTTGTTTGGCTCTGTGCGTTTCCTTACCACCGCCATTGCTTCCGAAATGTCCTATGCTTCCGTAGGTTCTCTCCAGCGTGAGGCTCTGTTCTCCATTGGCCTGGTGCTGTTCCTGTTTATCATGCTCATCAATGTATTCCTGAATCTGGTAATCAAAAGAAAAAAGGAGGGGGAATAAGCCATGGAAAAACTTTCTTTCCGCCGCCGCTTTTACGATAAGGGGCTGAAAACCCTCTTATATGTCTGCGCCGGACTTACCTGTGCGCTGCTTTTGTTCCTCATTGGTTATATCTTCTATCGTGGGCTGGGGAATATTACTTGGGAACTTCTTTCCAGTGAGACCAGCTATCTCAACGACACGGTAGGTATTCTTCCTAATATCCTGAATACTTTATATATCATCATTTTAGCAATGATTATTGTGCTGCCGCTTGGTGTAGGTGCTGCCATTTATCTGACGGAATATGCTGGAAGCCGCAAGATGGTGGCTATTATCGAGTTTGCTTCTGAAACCTTAACGGGTATCCCCTCCATCATCTTTGGTCTGGTGGGTATGCTGTTCTTTATCCAGATGATGGGCCTGAAAGCCGGTATCCTGGCTGGCGGCCTGACGCTGGTGATTATGATTTTGCCTACTATTATCCGCACTACCCAGGAATCCCTCAAAACCGTGCCCAACTCCTATCGGGAAGGCGCGCTGGCTCTGGGGGCCGGAAAATGGCATATGGTGCGCACGGTAGTGCTGCCCAATGCGGTTGACGGTATTGTTACCGGATGTATTCTCGCAATCGGACGTATTGTAGGCGAATCTGCTGCCCTGCTGTTCACCGCCGGTTTTGGACTGGTGCTCAATGGTATGTGGGAGGCCATGCAGTCCTCTTCCGCGACCCTGACGGTTGCTTTGTATGTGTACGCCAGCGAAAAAGGTGAGGTGGATGTGGCCTTTGCCATTGCTGCCATCCTCATGGTACTCACGCTGATTATCAACCTGTCTGCCAATCTGGTAGGCAAGAAACTTAAAAAATAATGGGAGAGTTTTTATGTCTGCGATTATTGAAGCCCAAAACCTGAATCTCTGGTATGGCAACCATCAGGCTCTGTTTGATGTAAACGTAGCCATCCCTGCAAATAAAATTACCGCTTTGATTGGACCTTCCGGTTGTGGTAAGTCTACTTTTTTAAAGACCCTGAACCGCATGAACGATTTGGTTCCTGGCTGCCGCATTGAAGGCCAGGTAAATTATGGAGGTCAGAATATCTATGACCCCACCATTGACACCACCTGGCTGCGCAAGGAAATTGGAATGGTGTTCCAGAAGGCCAATCCCTTCCCCATGTCCATCTATGACAATATTGCCTATGGCCCCCGTACTCATGGCATCCGTTCCCGCAGCCGCTTGGACGAAATTGTGGAAAAATCCCTGCGGGACGCCGCGATTTGGGATGAAGTGAAGGACCGTTTGAAGAAAAGTGCCCTGGGGCTTTCCGGCGGCCAGCAGCAACGTCTGTGCATTGCCCGTGCTTTGGCGGTTGAGCCCCGCGTGCTGCTCATGGACGAATCGACTTCTGCTTTGGACCCCATCTCTACCTCGAAAATTGAGGACCTTGCAATCGAACTGAAAAACAAGTATACTGTCATTATGGTTACCCACAATATGCAGCAGGCTGCCCGTGTTTCGGATATGACTGCTTTCTTCCTTCTTGGAAAGCTCGTTGAGTTTGGAGAGACCGAACAGGTATTCTCCATGCCCAAGGAAAAACAGACAGAAGACTATATTACCGGACGGTTTGGTTAATATTGGGAAGGAAGTGCTTTCATTGAGAAACAGATTTGACAGGGAGCTGGAGCTCCTGAATACAGAGCTAACCGAAATGGGCGGTCTGATTGAAACTGCCATTGACCATGCTGTAAATGCGCTGTTCCAGCGGGGCGGTGATATGGCAAAAGCAACTTTGGAATACGATTCAGAAGTTGACCACATGGAGCAGACGATTGAAACCCGCTGCTTGCGCCTTTTGCTGCATCAGCAGCCTGTAGCCAGAGATTTGCGAGTGGTTTCCGCTGCGCTGAAAATGATTACCGACATGGAGCGTATTGGAGACCAGGCCGGCGATATTGCCGAACTTTCTATGCGGCTGCCAGAAACGGTTGATTTTCGCCGTTTGGAGCACATCCGCACTATGGCAAAAGCAGCTTCCAAAATGGTGACTAATGCCATCGATGCCTTTGTGGGCCGTAATTTGGAGTTGGCTGAAAGCATCTCTGAGGCAGATGATGAAGTAGATGCCCTGTTTGATGAAGTGAGGGACGATTTGATTGAAATTGTCCGGCAGGACTCTGGCGATGTGGCTGCTGCAATTGATTTGCTGATGGTAGCAAAGTATTTTGAGCGTATTGGGGACCATGCAGTAAACATTTCCGAATGGGTAGTCTATTCGATTACCGGAGAACATACATCTGATGAAGCAAAGGGGAAACATGAGTAATTGGCCAAAAGCATCCCTCGCTTCACCGCAGACAGAGAAAGGAAACCATACATGAGCCTGATTGCAGTGGTGGAGGATGATGCCAGCATCCGCAAATTGATTTTATATGCACTGAAAAACAACGGATATGAAACCTGTGGTTTTGAATCTGGCACGGATTTTTTTGAGGCTATTTCTGCCCGCACTCCTGATTTGGTGCTTTTGGATATTATGCTGCCAGACATGGATGGGGTGGAGATTTTGCGTCGGCTGCGAAAAGGCAGCGCTACCGAGCAGATTCCGGTTATGATGATTACGGCCATGGGGACGGAATTTGATAAAGTCAATGCATTGGACTCTGGCGCGGATGACTATATGACCAAGCCGTTTGGAGTAATGGAAATGCTTTCCCGGGTACGGGCACTTTTGCGCCGGACTTCTTCGGGAAAGGCTGTGTCGAAAGAAGACATGGTACTTTCTGAAGGCGGTGTGGAACTGGATACCCGGCGCCATCTGGTGCGAGTAGATGGGCAGGAAGTTACACTCGCTTATAAAGAATTTGAATTGCTGCATTATTTTTTACAGAATAAAGGGATTGTCCTCAGCCGTGAACAACTGATGCAGACCGTGTGGGGATTTGACTATGAGGGAGAAAGCCGCACAGTGGATATGCATATTAAAACCCTGCGCCAAAAACTGGGACGGGGCGGAGAGTTGATTCAAACCGTCCGCGGTGTGGGATATAAACTGGAAAGCAGGGAGAAAGCTGTATGAAACGCCGAATTTATTGGAGCCTTTGCCTGATTTCTCTGGCCGCATTGCTGCTCAGCACTGCGGCCTCTCTTTCCTTATACTATCATTTTTATGAAGAGCAGAATCAGGCGGATTTAAAGCGGCAATGTGTCGCGCTGGCTGCAGGAGCACAGGCTTCTGGCGATGCAATCTCTTTTTTAAAAACCTATGAGCCTGATGATGAGGAAGTTCGAATTACCCTTTTAAATCAAACGGGGGACGTATTGTTTGATTCGCAGGCAGATTCCAGCCAGATGGAGAATCATCAAAATCGTCCTGAATTTCAGCAGGCTGTAGAAAGTGGAAATGGGCAGGATTCTCGGATTTCAGATACGGTCGGGATTTCCACTTACTATTATGCGGTACGCTGCGGCTCGGATATGGTATTGCGTTTGGGCCGGGATAATCGGAATATTTTTGGTGTGTTCCTTCAGATTTTCCCCTTGGATTTGCTTTCCTGTGGAATCCTGTTTGTTGCCAGCGTGTTTATTGCCAGAATGGTAACCAAGCGGATTGTTACGCCCCTTACCAAAGCAGCTGATAATTTGGAAGCTTTGCCGGAAACAGGAAATTATGATGAGTTGGAGCCCTTTTTCATTAAAATCCGCCATCAAAACCGGACCATCCGTCATCAATTGAAAGAAATCCAGGAAGATAGGGATACCATTACCATGATTTTGGAGAACATGCAGGAGGGTATGGTAATTCTGAATGGGGAGAAGAAAATTCTTTCAGTGAACCGCAGTGCAATGAATTTCCTTCATCCAGCAGAGCATAATCCTGTTGGAAAGCCCATGGTTTCCCTTTCCCGAAATATGGAATTGCTGGAAGCGGTGGAAAAAGCCCACGAAGGGACGGCTGGTTCTGGAATTTTAGAGCATGGCTCTCAAAAACTTCGCTATTTTGTCAATCCCGTATTGGCAGGGCAGGCCGTAGGGGGAGTAATTGTACTGGTGATGGATGTGACAGAGCAGTACAAAGCCCAAAAGGAGCGGGAAGATTTTTCTGCTAATGTTTCCCATGAGCTAAAAACGCCATTGACCACAATTTCAGGCTTTGCGGAAATGATGAAGAGCGGAATGGTGCGGGAAGAAGAAGAGGTAAAAGATTTTTCTTCTATGATTTATATTGAAGCCAGAAGGCTTCTCAGCCTGATTGATGATATTATGCGTCTGTCAAAAATTGAAGAGGGCCGCGAAACTTTTAATGAGCCAGTGGCACTGTTGCAGTTGGCAAAGGAAGCTGCCTCATTACTGGAAACGGAAGCAGAAAAGCGTAATATTGAAATTATGGTACAGGGCGATAATGTGACGGTTCCTGGAAATGCCACCATGCTATATGAGATGATACGAAACCTTTGCGAAAATGCTGTAAAATACAATGTAGATGGCGGGAAGGTCTGGATAACTGTAAAAACTCAGCCAGATGCCCATATTTCACTATGTGTGAAGGATACAGGGATTGGAATTCCCAAAAAGGACCATGAGCGGATTTTTGAGCGCTTTTATCGGGTAGATAAGAGCCGCTCAAAACAAACAGGTGGAACCGGATTGGGCTTATCAATCGTAAAGCATATTGTAGAGCGGCATCACGGCAAAATCGTTTTAAAGAGTGAAGAAGGAAAAGGAACTTCCATGGAAATCCTTTTACCTGAAAAGTCAGCAATATAAAAATGAGATGGATAGAGAACGGCCTCAGGCTTATTT
>DYBQ01000190.1 GCA_019418545.1 Clostridiales bacterium
GCATAACATAACCTCCAATAGATTTTTTAGATTTTAGAAAAATCGAATACTTCTACTGTAAAAACAGCCGGCAAACAGGATGTGCCGGGCTGAACGGCAGTCCTTTCTATAGTGTTAGCCAATCAATAAGGGATTAGTCAAAGAAACAGCCTGGGAAGCCAGGTAACGATAAAATAACACACCAAAATACAAATGGAAAGCGGGACATTCACATTGCCGCGGGTTTGCAGCTGGACGTTATACTCTGCCTGCGGCAGGTTTTCGGACTGAAGATTGTGAATGGTTTTGAGGCAATGCTTCATATACATACGGTTGCCCCGGAATCCAACAATAATCATCACAATCAGCATAACCGCCAAAATGGCAACAGGGGCACAGAAAATGAGCATTTGCTGCGGGTTTTGCGCGAGCAGCTCAAAAACAGCCATTGCCTGCTGGTTGGAAATGGAAACAGCGTTGGGGTCGGCGCCAACCTGGATAAAAAGCTGCTGAATCATCGGGTTGGTCCAAACGGCGCTGACATAGGTATAGGCGATATAAAGGGCAAACATCAAAGCAGTGATGATGGAGCCGGCTTTATACTGCTTCCGATAGAGCATCCAGCCGCCGGAAAACAGGAACGCACAAAAATTAAAGCGGTTTTTCCGAAAGCTTTTTAGGTTGCGGAAAACAGGCAGATAATACGCGGTGTTGGTCTGCACCAGCTTGGCCACTTCGCGGGCGGGAATGTCGTCAATCAGCTCGTCAGGCCCAACGCCGCCCATGGGGTCCAAAGCAAAGGGCATTGGAGCGCCGCCCATGCCGCCGCCGGGAAACGGAGAGCCGCCCGGGAAGGGGGAGGTGCCGCTGTAGGGATTCTGCCGGTTTTGGGAAGCCGGGTTGGCGTTTTGATTTTGGTGCTCTGCCGGATGCCCGGAAAGGGATGCGCCGCACTGGTCGCAGAACAGCGCGCTGTGGGCGTTGAGCTTCCCGCAGTTTGGACATTCCTGGTCTTTAATTTCGGCGCTGGTATCCGGCATTTTGGGGGCAGCCGGTGCTTCCCAGCTTTTTCCCTGCTGGTGAAGGTCGTCAAAAATGCATTTCCCTTCTTTTTCATAGCATTCCCGATGATAGGGAGCGCCGCATTGGGGACAAACCACAATGTCGTCGCCCGGCTGGAAGGGCTTTTCACAAACGGGGCATTTAATCCCGGTATAATCCAACATAATAATAGTTCCTCCACGGTTGTTTGAGATAGCACAGGATTTTAAGAAAACGAAAATAGGGTTTTCTGTATTGTACCTTGTTTTACGGGAAAGTGCAATTCCTTTTTCGAGGTTTTTTCAGAACTTTCCCAAAGGACAGGAAACCATGAGTTTATTCTATCATAGAAGCCGGAAGATTGCAATTGAGGCAGGATTTTCCCCGAAAAAAAGAAAAACCTTGCAAGAAAGGAATAGTTGCGCTAATATAGTAAAAGCAGCCTTTGTCAGGCTGGGTGCTATCAGCACAGAGAAAATTTTTTTAGGAGTGAATCAGCACAATGGAACGCACAGAAATTGCCGCCCTGCATCACGACGCGGCGGCCTACAGCGGAAAAACCATCACTGTTTGCGGCTGGGCCAGAACCATCCGCGATTCCAAGAACCTGGGATTCATTGATTTGAATGATGGCAGCAGCTTCAAGGGAGTACAGATTGTTTTCGAAGCGGATAAAATCAATAATTTCAAGGAGATAGCGAAGCAGAATGTTGGCGCCGCCCTGTGTGTTACCGGCCAGCTGCTTCTGACCCCCGAGGCCAAACAGCCCTTTGAAATCCATGCCCAGGAAATTACGGTGGAAGGGCCTTCCACCTCTGACTATCCCTTGCAGAAAAAGCGCCACACCGTGGACTATCTGCGTACCATCGCCCATCTGCGCCCCCGTACCAACCTGTTCAGCGCAGCCTTCCGGGTTCGTTCTGCGGCGGCATTTGCCATCCACAAGTTCTTTAACGAGCGGGGCTTTGTTTATGTCCACACACCTCTGATTACCGGCAGCGACTGTGAAGGCGCCGGCGAGATGTTCCGGGTGACCACCCTTGACCCCGAGAACCCGCCCCGCTGTGAAGACGGCTCCATCGATTTCAGTCAGGACTTTTTTGGCAAGCCCACCTCTCTTACCGTTTCCGGCCAGCTGGAAGGCGAGTGCATGGCCATGGCTTTCGGTAAGATTTATACCTTTGGCCCCACCTTCCGGGGGGAAAAATCCTATACTCCCCGCCACGCTGCAGAGTTCTGGATGATTGAGCCGGAGATTGCCTTTGCCGATTTGAACGACGACATGGATTTGGCCAAGGACATGATTCAGTATATCATCAAGTATGTGATGGAGACCTGCCCGCAGGATATCGCCTTCTTTAACCAGTTTGTGGATAAGGGCTTGATTGAGCGGCTGGAGCATGTGGCAAACTCCGATTTTGCCCGGGTAACCTATACCGAGGCTGTGGAGCTGCTGGAAAAGAACAACGACAAGTTTGAATATAAAGTTGAATGGGGCTGCGATTTGCAGACCGAGCAC
>DYBQ01000191.1 GCA_019418545.1 Clostridiales bacterium
CAAAAGAAGTATCACGCAGGGCGGGCTTCAGTGCATCACCACATTTTTCAATGAGTTCTTCCCCGTACTCCCGCATTTGGTCGGTGTCTATCATTTGACGCAGCTCTGCCTCTATCCTGGCAAAAGCTGCCCATGCTTCTTCTGTTCTTTTCCGAAAGTTTTTTTCAAACCGGGGCAGAGCCAGACGGTGGCGGCAATCGTTGATGTATTCCTGAGTGTCCTTGTCGCCGGGACGTGCTTCCAGTGCTTTTTCAAAGTACTGCAGGGCAGGACCTTCTTCATCCAGATAGTAATAAGCGCAAGCGAGCCGGTAATTCCAGCAATGGTCTTTCTTGAAATACTCCTCATGGGGTTTCAGAAGTTCGACAGCCTTTCCATAAAGCTCCCGCTCTCCGATATCCGCAATGGCGATGTATGCCTTGGCCAGCTCGCTGTCCATCTCTGGGGTGCGTTCCCCGGCTGGAATGGCTTCCAGAGCGTCAATCACATTCTGAAATTCATGCTGCTCAAACCAAAGCTGGCATTGTTCCAATAATTCCATGTTGGTTTCCTCCCATCACTCATGATAACTGTCCGCAATATCAATAAAATGAATATACACACCGCAAACCTTCCCCTGCGCGTCATAGCCAAAATATACCGGGTAATACCCATCCCCCCAGCCAGAAGCAAAAATAGGAAGGTTACAGTCTGACCCTGGTACAGTCCAGTTGAGCCAGTCGCCGCCCTCTCTCTGATACTTGGGGTTCTTCTGGAAATTTTCCTCCAGCAAATCACAGAACAAGTCGTTATAGGGGTCGATGTCTTCATCCTCCTTTAGGCGATTGGCCCAGTAAGTTTTGAAGGTTTCCTGTGTCTTACTGTCCGCGATACAGCCCATACCGGCATCTACACCAAAGCCGAAGAAATCACCATCCTCCAGTTCTTCGTCCAGCTCCTCATTTCCCACCATACCCAGCTCGTACCGGAGTGGCTTCTCATTGCTGACCATCACTTTGACACATGCATAACGGTCGCCGTACTTCTCGCTGGGAACCACGCAAATCTGCACCGGGTAACTTCCAACAGGAATACTTTGAAGATAAGGCGGGGCATCCTCCAGCTCGATGAGCGGGTCGCAGGCAAAAATTGTTCCCGTGGGGAAGCTGACTGTACCAATGTCCAGCGTATCTACTGCTATATTCCCAATGACCTTTTCTGTAAAATAGGCATCTAAATCGATTTTACAGGTCAGTTTGTCCTTGATTTTTTCATATTGGTTCATCCATTCTGTGGTTGGCATCTCATTTTCTCCTTTCAATTTCAGTCACTCGGATGACAGGGCGGAAAAGCCATAGTTGTTGCAGTTTTTTATTCGTTGATGTCTTCATCTTCGCTTTCTCCTTCAGGAATAATTTTCATGACAACAAATCGTTCTTCTGCATTCTCCAGCACTTCGCAATCACAGCCGCCTCCGTTTTTATACAGCCACTCTACAACCAGCTGAACCGGTCAATGGTGTTCTTTCAAAGACTTTAAGGCAAGCCGTACTTTTTTCTCCTTTCCTCATAAAAAATGCCCTGCACCGCACTGTCTTAAAGACAGGCTGACGCAGGGCATAAAAAGTCCGCACCAAGCCAAAAGCCGGTGAAGAAATCCGGCCTTTGGGGCTCACTTTATTCTCTTTTATTTCTATCGAGCAGGGGATGTACTCCTGTTCCATCGTATTTCCTCTTTTAGAAACCAAAATCATATTTTTGTATGAATTATTTTCCACCTGTTTTTATCCGTTCCATTTCATCTATCAAGGCGTTTATTTGAAACTCTACCATCTTCTCCGCAGCCTCTTGAAACAGGAAAGGCATGGAATCCGGGATTGCTTTGTAGACCATCATCATACTTAGCGCCAGATTGCCGAACAGCCGCGGGTCTATACTGTCTGCCGGAATTCCAAATACAGAAAGCAGTCTGCTGTAAAATAAAATTTGTTCTCGCTGGAATGCATGATAATTCTCCTCAGACAGGCAGTGTCGGATTTCTCGTTCTTCTTCCATGGACAGGACCGCAACCCCGCTTTTTGTCCCATAACAACAGTGTTTTAAAAAGGTTTCTACCCCTTCCCGCCAGCTGAGCTTGGGATTATCCATCAAACTTTGCGCATAACGAATGAGTTTGGGCTGTTGGTAACGCAAAGCCTGCAATACTAGGTCTTCCTTGGAGGAAAAAAAGCTGTAAAAGAAGGTTTTGGAAATTCCTACTTTCTTACAAAGAGCATCAATGCTGCTGTGGATGAGTCCTTGAGCTACAACACATTGAAGTACCGTAGTCAGAAGCGCCTGTCTGATTTCCTCCCGCTCCTCTTCCGAGTAGGCTTTTCGTGCCATCTTTTCCCTTCACCTCTTTTATAAAATACAAAATTATAAAATAGTATTTATATTATATAAGACCTG
>DYBQ01000192.1 GCA_019418545.1 Clostridiales bacterium
TGCCAGTGGCAAACGTTGAACACCGACCGAGCCGGCAGGCGAGAACGTCCCCGCCGCGAATTGCCTGCGGTCACTGCCCGCCTGCCGTATAAATCCCCTGGACGGAAACCTCTCCCGAATTGATGAGAATCCGGGTGCCGTTTGCCTGGCGCACCACCAGCGCCCCGCTTTCGGTCACGTCCTCTGCAATGCCCGAAAGCTGGATGTTCCCCCGCTGGGTGCTTACCTGCCGGCCAATGCTTACACAGTTTTTGCGGTATTCTTCCAAAATGGCCTCTGCCCCCGCCTGCTCCTGCCGGCAAAGCAGCGCTTCCATTTCTGAAAGGACAGCCCCCAGCAGCTGGGCACGGGACCACTTTTTCCCGGTGCTTAAAAACAGCGACGTAGCTTTATAGGCGATTTCTTCCGGGAAGCTCTCGGTGTTTACATTGATGCCAATTCCCGGAATCACATATTCCACGCTCTCCATCTCTGCCGCCATTTCTGTTAGGATGCCGCACACCTTCTGGCTCCCGATTACCACATCGTTGGGCCATTTAATTTGTGCTTTGCACCCGGTTAGCTTTTGAATGGCCTTGGCCACCGACAGCCCCGCCGTCAGCGTTAGCCCCGTCACCTGCTCCGGCGCGGCTTTTGGGCGCAGCAGCACCGAAAACCACAGCCCGCTCCCGGCCGGCGACTTCCACACCCGGCCCAGGCGCCCCTTTCCCCCGGTTTGCTCATCGGCCACAAACAGGCTCCCGTGAGGTGCGCCCTGATGCGCCCAGCGCTTTGCTTCGTTGTTGGTGGAATCCACCGTTTTCAGGGCGTGGACTTCGCTTATCAGGCTGCCCTGCAAAAAACTGCGGATGGATTCTTCCGTCAAAATATCCGGCACGCGCACCAGCCGGTATCCCCGGTTGGTAACGGAGTCGATTTCATATCCCATTTCCCGCAGCGCGTTAATGGCTTTCCACACTGCCGAGCGGGAAATCCCCAGCTCCCCGCTAATGGCTTCTCCCGAAAGGAAACCGTCTGCCTTTCCCAGCTGCTCTAAAACTCTGTCTTTGGTACCCATGCTTCCACGTCCTTTCTTTCTTGTTATGATTATACCCCTTTTTTTCACAAAAAGGAAGTCCGCCCAAAAAACCGGGGAGCGGGGTTTCAGAAAATTTTTTATAATTCTTTTAGGTAGTTGCATCTCTCCTCAAGAAGAGGTAAACTGTTATCCAGTGTCTCAAAAAGGGCTTGCTGTTTTCCCCTTTTCCACCCTTTGGCCGTTTTTTTCACCGGGTTCTCCACACAAAAAAATCTCCTGCCAGAGATTTCTTGTCGCCGCCCTAAAAATTCGGCATTCTCTACAATTAGTTAAAATAGCCCTTTACACACACAATATATTGTATTATAATGAGAGTCGTTCTCGAGTCCTTCCGGTTTTTCCGTTTGTGGGCTCGGGTATTTTTCAAAAAAAGCAAGCCGCTGTTTCCGGCGCTTTTTCTGAATTTGAAGTATATTGCAAGGAGGCTGCCGGAATTGACTCAGCAAAAAACCCGTCACGTCAAATCCATCATCAAACGGAATGGTTCCGAGGTTCCCTTTGATTCCAATAAGATTCGCAACGCCATTTTAAAAGCCAATGTCCACATTTCCGGGGAAAGGATTTCCGACAAACAGCTGGACGAAATCACCCTGCTGGTGGTGGCTGTTTATGACGAAGCTGGCGTTACCCCCACGGTGGAGCAGGTTCAGGACACGGTGGAAGAAAAGCTCATCGAGTTTGATTTGCCCAAAACCGCCAAGGCCTATATCCTCTATCGCGCCGAGCATCAAAAAATGCGCGAAATGGACGCCAACCTCATGAAAATTTATGAGCATCTCACCTTCCGCCCCAGCGCCGACGTGGACTTAAAGCGCGAAAACGCCAACATCGACGCCGACACCGCCATGGGCACCATGCTCAAATATGGCTCCGAGGGCGCCAAGGCTTTTTATGACGAATATGTCATCCCCAAAGAGATTGCACAGGCTCATCTCAACGGCGATATCCACATCCACGACAAGGATTTTTATGCCCTGACCGAAACCTGCTGCCAAATCAACCTCCTCAAGCTGTTCCACGGCGGCTTTTCCACCGGCCACGGCTATTTGCGGGAGCCCAACGATATCCGCAGCTATTCTGCCCTGGCCTGCATTGCCATCCAGGCCAACCAAAACGAAATGCACGGCGGCCAGAGTATCCCCAACTTTGACTATTGCATGG
>DYBQ01000193.1:0-1631 GCA_019418545.1 Clostridiales bacterium
CATGGAGCACACCACCCTGCACCTGCTGTACAGCCGTTTCTGGCACAAGTTCCTCTATGACATTGGGGTTGTGCCCACCGCCGAGCCCTATGCCAAGCGCACCAGCCACGGCATGATTTTGGGCGACAACGGCGAAAAGATGAGTAAATCCCGCGGCAACGTGGTAAACCCGGATGATATCGTGAACGAATATGGCGCGGACACCATGCGTCTCTATGAGATGTTCATCGGCGACTTTGAAAAGGCCGCCCCGTGGAACATCAACAGTTTGCGCGGCTGCCGCCGTTTCCTCGACCGTTATTGGAATTTGCAGGAAATTTTGACGGATGGCGCGCTGCGTCCCGACATGGAAACCGCTTTCCACAAGACCATCAAAAAGGTATCAGAGGACATTGAAAGCCTCAAATTCAACACCGCAATTGCCGCCCTCATGGCCTTGATGAACGACATCACCGATAAGGGCTCCATCACCAAAGAAGAGCTGAAAATTTTCACCCTGCTGCTGAATCCCTTTGCCCCCCACATCACCGAAGAAGTGTGGGAAGCAAACGCGCTGGGCGAGGGCCTGGCATCGGTTGCCCAGTGGCCTTCTTATGACGAAGCCAAGTGTAAGGATGCAACCGTGGAAATCGTGGTGCAAATTAACGGCAAGCTCCGCGCCCGTATGCAGGTTGCCGCAGACATTTCCAAGGAAGACGCCATTGCAGCAGCCAAGGCAGACAGCAAGGTTGCGGCAGAGATTGACGGCAAGCGCATCATCAAGGAAATCTATGTCCCCGGCAAGCTGATAAACATTGTGGCAAAATAAGTAAGCGGGGAAACGCGAACATAAAAAATCCGTTACCGTAAAAAAAAACATACGAAAGGGGCTGTGACCCATATGGAAGCAAGAGTACTGGAAATTTCCGAGCGTATCCGGGCCCTGCGCGAAATTTGCGAGTTTACCATGGAGGAGATGGCAGAAGCGCTGGATGTCCCTGTGGCAGACTATCAGGCCTGTGAGGAAGGGAAGAAGGATTTTAACTTTACCTTTCTGTACAAATGCGCCGACAAGTTCGGCGTGGATATCGTAGAGCTGCTTACCGGCCAAAACCCCCACTTGTCCTTCTACTGCATCGTGCGGAAGGACGAAGGCTTGGACATGCGCCGCCGCAAAGGCTTTACGTATAAGCATCTGGGCTATCGCCTAAAGCACAAGCTGGCCGAGCCTTTCCTGGTCACGGCGCCTTATATCCCCGAGGAACAGGAAGCTCCCATTGCCCTGTCCACCCATGCAGGCCAAGAGTTCGACTACATCCTCTCCGGGGAGCTAAAGGTGCAGATGGAAAACCACACCGAGGTGCTGAAGGCTGGGGACGCCATTTTTTATGATTCCGGCCGCGGCCATGGCATGATTGCCACCGGCGGGGAGCCCTGCCAATTTCTTGCCATTGTCATCAAAGACCAGGAGGAAGAGGAATCATGCTGAATATCCATCAGAAATATTGCCGGGAAACCTTTTATGACGGAAAGCTGGTAGGGTTTGAGCCGGTATATGGGGAAAACTTCAACTTTGCCTATGACGTGGTGGATGCCATTGCAAAGGCAGAGCCGCTGCGCCGGGCCATGCTGTGGTGCAACGAAAGCGGGGA
>DYBQ01000193.1:1641-2220 GCA_019418545.1 Clostridiales bacterium
TCCCTGGGCATTGGCCGGGGCGACCGGGTGCTGCTCATCCTAAAGCGGCACTATCAGTTCTGGTTTGCCCTTTTGGGGCTGCACAAGCTGGGGGCAGTGGGCATTCCCGCCACCAACCAGCTGACCAAAAAGGACATTGCCTATCGGTGCAATGCGGCCGGGGTCAAGGCAGTCATCTGCACCACCGACGGGGACGTGACAGAGCATGTGGAATCGGCCATGGATGAGTGCCCCACGGTGGAAATTAAAATCAGCGTCCATGGGAAATATCAGGACTGGGCAGACTTTGACACGGAATTTGTTAAGTTTTCCGACGCCATGCAGCGGGTGGAAACGGCAGTGGAAGAGCCCATGCTCATCTATTTTACTTCCGGCACCACCGGCATGCCCAAAATGGTGTGCCATGATTTTTCCTATCCCATTGCCCACATCGTCACGGCCAAATACTGGCAAAAGGTAGTCCCCGACGGCCTGCATCTCACCATCTCCGACACCGGCTGGATGAAGTCCATGTGGGGCAAGCTCTATGGCCAGTGGTTTATGGAAGCCGGCATCTTTGTCTGCGACTTTGACCGTTTC
>DYBQ01000194.1:0-388 GCA_019418545.1 Clostridiales bacterium
TCCGAATATATCCGCCACAAGGACGACGATTTGAAGGGCAGCATGGTGTCCCAGGGAACCACCCCCCGCCGCCTGACAGACTTGATTGGCTCCTTGGCCGACCTTACCTCCGGCAGCGGAGACAAGGGAACCCCCATCATCTATATCCAGGGGTACTTCGATAATTATACAAAATAATCGCCCCACGGCTAGGAAAAAAAGCCGGGTTTCAAAACTGGCGGTAGCCCTTTTTTTGCAGCCGTCAGTTTTGTTGTGTCCGATTTGTGTATAAATTCAAAATTATTTGACAGGATTTGGGAAAAAGGCATATTCCGCTTTACTTTGTGCAGTGGGTATTGTAAAATGAAAGAAAATAAGTCGGGAGGTTTTTCTCTTGGAAGCAAAATAT
>DYBQ01000194.1:398-1641 GCA_019418545.1 Clostridiales bacterium
ATATAAACGTATCCTTTTAAAACTCAGCGGCGAGTCTCTGGCAGGAAACCAGAAACACGGCATTGATTTTGATACGGTGCTGAAAATCTGCAAGCCGATTAAGGAAATCGCCGACATGGGCGTGGAAATCGGCATTGTCGTTGGCGGGGGCAACTTCTGGCGCGGCCGCAGCAGCGGCGACATGGACCGCACCCGCGCCGACCATATGGGAATGCTGGCAACGGTCATCAACGCCCTGGGCGTGGCCGACGGGCTGGAGCAGCTGGGCCTGCAGGTGCGGGTACAAACCGCCATCAGCATGCAGCAGCTGGCAGAACCCTACATCCGCAACCGTGCAGTCCGCCATTTGGAAAAGGGAAGAGTGGTTATTTTTGGCTGCGGCACCGGCAACCCCTTCTTCTCCACCGACACGGCAGCCGCCCTGCGCGCCGCCGAAATTGACGCCGATATTATTTTAAAGGCCACCATGGTGGACGGCGTGTATGACAGCGACCCGAAGAAAAATCCTGATGCAGTTAAATATGATACCCTCACCTTCAGCGACGTGCTCAACCAGAACTTGCAGGTGATGGACAGCACCGCTGCCTCCCTGTGCCGGGATAACCATTTGCCTATTTTGGTGTTCAGCATTGAGGACCCCCAGAACATCGTCCGCGCTATGACACAGGATAAGGTGGGTACATTGGTAACAACCGACTGATTCCCTCAAAACCCTAAAAAAATCCCACTGTCCTGCCGCCACGGGGCGGGAAGAAGGGGAAGAGAAAAATAATCTGCCGTGGAGAAAAGGTGTTTGTGATGAAAGAGGTATTAGCCAAAGCCGAAAGCAAAATGAATAAATCCATTGCCGTACTCACCGAGGAATATGCCGCCATCCGTGCAGGACGCGCCAACCCGGCTGTTCTGGACAAAATTGTGGTGGACTACTATGGAGCACCGACGGCCATTAACCAGCTGGCTGCCGTGTCGGTTGCCGAGGCCCGCGTGCTGACCATCCAGCCCTGGGATTCCTCTGTGTGCCGCGCCATCGAGAAGGCTATCCAGGTTTCCGACTTGGGCATGAACCCCCAGAGCGACGGCAAGACCATCCGCCTGATTTTCCCCCAGCTGACCGAGGAGCGCCGCCGCGCCCTGGCAAAAGACGTGAGCAAAATGGCCGAGGAATGCAAGGTTGCCATCCGCTCCATCCGCCGGGACGCCATTGACAAGCTGAAGGCCATGAAGAAAAACGGCGAACTCACCG
>DYBQ01000194.1:1651-2211 GCA_019418545.1 Clostridiales bacterium
ACCAAACCCGGTGGCCTATACTAGGTGAGTTAGCTCTAGTGATGTGATTGGTTGACGCTCCCGGCGCTTGCCTGGGACTGGCGGGTCGGAGGTGCTTGTGGCAGAGGACGCCGAGAAGAAGGCCCAGAACCTGACAGACAAATACTGCAAGGAAGTGGAGTCTGTCCAGGCGAAAAAAGAAAAGGAAATTATGGAAATTTAAAAAGGCACAAAAGGGGACGGGGACAGGGAAAACACAGCCTTGTCTCTGTTCCCGTTTGCCTGTTTGGGAGCGATAACCGTGATTTTTTCAAAACAGAATCCTGACAAAAAAGCCCAAAGGGTTTTGCCCCGTCATCTGGGCATTATCATGGACGGCAATGGCCGCTGGGCAAAAAAACGGGGCCTGCCCCGGAGCGCGGGCCATACGGTTGGGGCGGCCAATTTTAAAACCATCACCCGGTATTGCGCCTCTATTGGCATTGAATATCTAACGGTCTATGCCTTTTCCACCGAAAACTGGAAGCGGCCGGCCGAAGAGGTTTCTGCCCTGATGAAGCTGTTCCGCCAGTATCTGGAGG
>DYBQ01000195.1:0-1068 GCA_019418545.1 Clostridiales bacterium
ATATTATTGGGGTGTTTATTTTACACCGATTGAACAGGCACATGAAGTGGACCGCATTTTTTCCAGCCTGTTTTTTGAACGTGTTCGCCTGACAGATATGAGTGGTACGCCGGAAACCGCTTTGGAAACGATTCGTAAGGAGCTGCAAAAACAGCTGGATTTTATTCAGCAGCTGGATGACCGGGCGGAAAAATATTGGAAAAAAGAATATGATTCCTGCTGCCGCATTTTTTCCTGGCTGACTGAAAAGTCCACCTATTTCAGTATACGGCATTATGCAGCTCGCTATCATGAGAATTTTGTTCTTACCGGATGGATTCCCGCAGACAGTGAAGGGAAGTTTCGAGAAGTCCTCGATAAAATTGACTCTGTGGAATACACATTTGACGCTGCAGAAAATGAGTTATTGCACTCCCCTCCTGTCAAGCTGAAAAACAAAGCGCCCTTCCGGCCATTTGAATTCTTTGTCGATTTGTATGGCCTGCCCGCCTATGATGAAGTGGACCCCACCGCATTTGTTGCGATGACATACATTTTGCTGTTTGGCATTATGTTTGGCGATTTGGGCCAGGGCCTTTGTGTTTCCATTGTGGGATATCTCATGTGGCGCTTTAAGAAAATGGCGCTGGGCAAAATTCTGGTTCCATGCGGGATTTCTTCAGCCATATTCGGCTTGATATTCGGCTCGGTGTTTGGGTTTGAAAACGCCCTGAATCCCCTGTATCACGCCCTGTTCGGGATGAAAGAAAAACCAGTGGATGTAATGGAGCCTGCTACCACCAACATGATTATTTATTCTGCGGTGGGTTTGGGCGTGGTATTGGTGATGATTGCCATCCTTATCAACATCTACTCCTGCCTCAAACGGCATCGTTATCAAGATGGATTGTTTGGTCCAAATGGTGTGGCCGGTTTTGTGTTTTACAGCGCACTGGTTTTGGGTTTTGGCTTGCAGCTGATTACTGGGAAAACCATTGTGACCCTGCCGTATGTCGTGTGTCTAATTATCTTGCCCTTGCTGGTCATATTTTTCCGGGAGGTTCTCGGAGACTTTGTGGAGCATAAGGA
>DYBQ01000195.1:1078-2184 GCA_019418545.1 Clostridiales bacterium
GAACACCCCCTGCCCGAAAAATGGGGCGAGTTTATTATGCAGAACTTTTTCGAAGTATTTGAATTTCTGCTGAGCTATGCCAGCAACACCATTTCCTTCCTGCGTGTTGGGGCGTTTGTCCTAGTTCACGCCGGTATGATGATTGTGGTGTTCACACTGGCAGAAATGTCCAGCGGGATTGGTTATGTACTGATTGTCATAATCGGCAACGCCTTTATTATGGGTCTGGAAGGCCTTTTGGTAGGCATCCAGGTGCTGCGTCTTGAATTCTATGAGATGTTCAGCCGATTCTTTGACGGTGATGGCCGTCCCTTTGTCCCGGTAACCGTGCACAGAGAATCCTGATTTCCTGTGCAGGTACATATATTCCACTTCTGATAAATGGAGGTATTTTACTATGTCTGCTTTGATGATGATTCTGCCGGTACTGTTTCTGGTGATATCTGTTTGGTTTGCTAATCGCTCCGTTAAGCGCGGTGCAAAACCTGCCCGTGCATTTGTCCGTCAACTGGCATCCTTTGCCATTGTTTGCCTGGTTCTGTTTGCCGCTCCCATGATTGCTTCGGCAGCCGGCACTGACACCGCCACTGCCACAGCAGCTGCTGCCGCTGCTGCCCCTGATATGACCGCTGGCCTGGGCATGATTGCTGCTGCCCTGTCTGTTGGCATTGCCGGTGTTGGCGGCGGTATCGCTGTTGCTGCTGCTGCCCCTGCCGCTATCGGCGCAACCTCCGAAGACCCCAAGGCCTTTGGTAAGGCAATTATCTTTGTGGCTCTGGGCGAAGGTATTGCACTGTATGGCCTGCTGATTTCCATTCTGATTCTGCAGAAATTCTAATCTGGCAGCAGGCTGTTACGGGCCCGGCCCGAAAAGGCTGGTTCTGGGGCTAAAATGCCGCAGAGTTTCCGTAAATCGGGAAACAAAAGCCTTTTAGAAAGGGTCCGCTGCAAACCATTTGGGGTTTTGCAACGGGCCCCTTATCTTTTGAAAGCAGGTGATTCCATGCGCTTTTACTTAATCAGCGACAACGTGGATACGCAGGTAGGTATGAGACTGGCGGGTATTGAAGGCGTTGTGGTGCATGAAGCCGATGAGGTTCGCAGAG
>DYBQ01000196.1 GCA_019418545.1 Clostridiales bacterium
CGTGTATAATATGTACAATAGCGCGCTAAAGCGCAGGAGAATTTGAATTGGCAGGAGGATTGCTATGTACCAGGATATGATGGATACGATTGGATTTATTTCCGCTTATGACTCGGAAGTGGCGGAAGCAATGGAGCTGGAATTGGGACGTCAGCGCCGGAATTTGGAGCTGATTGCCTCTGAAAATATTGTTTCCCCGGCAGTGATGGCTGCTATGGGAAGTATTTTGACCAATAAATATGCAGAAGGGTATCCCGGAAAGCGTTATTATGGCGGCTGCCAATATGTGGATATTGTGGAGGAGATTGCCAGAAAACGCGCCTGCGAGCTGTTTGGCGCAGACCATGCCAATGTGCAGCCCCACTCCGGTGCACAGGCCAACATGGCGGTTTATTTTGCCCTTTTAAAGCCCGGCGATACGGTGATGGGTATGAATCTGGCCGAAGGCGGCCATTTGACCCATGGCTCCCCGGTGAATATGTCCGGCAGCTATTTTAACTTTGTGGCCTATGGCGTGGATGCAGAAACCCACTATATCGACTATGAGAAGCTTCACGAGCAGGCTATGGAAGTAAAACCAAAAATGATTGTAGCTGGCGCCAGCGCATATCCCAGAGTGATTGACTTTGAAAAGCTCCGCGCCATTTGCGACGACTGCGGCGCCTATCTGATGGTAGATATGGCTCACATTGCCGGCTTGGTAGCGGCTGGACAGCATCCCAACCCGGTGCCGTGGGCCGATGTGGTGACCACTACCACCCACAAGACCCTCCGCGGCCCCAGAGGCGGCCTGATTCTGTGCAAGGAAGAATATGCAAAGGCCATTGACAAGGCTATTTTCCCCGGCACCCAGGGCGGCCCGCTGATGCACATTATTGCCGGTAAGGCTGTTTGCTTCGGCGAGGCTCTCAAGCCCGAGTTTAAGGACTATGGCCGCCGCATTGTGGAGAATGCACAGGCACTGGCAAATGGCCTGATGTCCCGGGGCCTGAAGCTGGTTTCGGGCGGCACCGATAACCACCTGATGCTTTTGAACCTGACCGGAATGGAATTGACCGGCAAGGAGCTGGAGCATCGGCTTGATGAAGTGTATATCACCGCCAACAAGAACACTGTTCCCAACGAGCAGCGCAGCCCCTTTGTTACCAGCGGCGTCCGTCTGGGCACCCCGGCTGTTACTACCCGCGGCCTGAACACCGAGGACATGGATGTGATTGCCCAGTGCATTTCCATGGTGGTGGAGGACTTTGACGCCAACGCTGACAAGGTTCGCGAGATGGTGAACGCTCTGTGCGCCAAATATCCGCTGTATTGCTGAGTATCTTCCTGCGGCAGCGCGCATAAAAATAGAATGGTACGCGGGGGATAGGCAAACCCTGTAGGGGCGGTTATCAACCGCCCACAGATTTGCACCTGACCGTAAACCATGCGGGCGTATGCTGCTATGCGCCCCTACAGTAAAAATCCAAACACAAACGGTTTCCCGGAAAGGAGGTGCTGCGGTGTCAGCCCCATTAGCGGACAGAATTCGGCCCAAAACCCTGGACGAAGTGGTGGGCCAGCGCCATTTGCTGGGCGAAGGCAAACCCCTGCGCCGCATCATCGAATCCGGGGAGATTCCCAACATGGTGTTCTATGGCCCTTCCGGCGTGGGAAAAACCACGGTCGCTTCCATTATCGCCAAAAACACCCACAAACGGCTGTGCAAGCTCAACGGCACCACCGCTTCCACCGCGGATATCCGGGAAGTGATTGCCAGCACCAACACCCTGGAAGGCATTAACGGCGTGCTGCTCTATTTGGACGAAATCCAGTACTTTAATAAAAAGCAGCAGCAGACGTTATTGGAATTCATCGAAAATGGAAGCATCACCCTCATTGCGTCTACCACGGAAAACCCGTATTTTTATGTCTATAACGCTATCCTCAGCCGCTCCACGGTGTTTGAGTTTAAGCCGGTGGAAAGCGGCGATGTAGTCCCAGCAGTGGAGAGAGCTTTTTCACTGCTGGAAGAGGATTCGGAAAAGCCTTTTGCCTTGGAAGAGGGGGTAGCAGAGTATATTGCCACAGCCTGCGGCGGCGATGTGCGGAAGGCCATGAATGCCGTGGAGCTGTGTACCCTTTCGGCCATTCCCCAGGAAGGCAAAATCCCCATTACCATGGAGCTGGCAC
>DYBQ01000197.1:0-480 GCA_019418545.1 Clostridiales bacterium
CCTTTAAATCCACAAACTTGGCGGTTTTGCAGGATTCTGCGGCCTGAGTGAGCTCTGAGAGGGTCATGGATTCCTTGTCTCCGTAAAGCTGTTTCAAATAGTCTGCAAAGGTCATAGGGTCTCCTTTTCACCGTGATTTCATGACGTTTCATTTCTAAATCCGCAGTCACGTCCGCTGCGCCCGGTGTGCCGGTATGTTTAAGCCTCCGCCGGCCCGGAAAGAATTGTATGAAAAAAGCGCCCCGAAAGGCGCTTGATTCCATTATTCTTCTGTATTGTCGTCTTCGGCCATTTCTTCCGCCTGCCGGACAATCCGGTCAGCGTTGGCCAGAACTGTATCGAATAGGGCATCTGCCTGTATAGCGGCGGCTGCTCCTGCTTTATCAGAAACCGTACATTCAAAATACCCGGTGACAACTTCGTGGTTGGTTTCATCAATTCCCACGAGCACCAGTTTTCGGATGTTCTGGGTTTCCAGAT
>DYBQ01000197.1:490-2166 GCA_019418545.1 Clostridiales bacterium
ATCCCAGAGACTGCGCCAGCCAATTTGCATAGGGCTGGTCGCTGATTACGATGCTCACAGGCATTCCTCCTAAAAACGGGTATAAAAATGCCACCCTGCCTTTCGGTGGGTGGTCATTTACTCTTTGATTCAAATCGAATTCCGTTATCGCCTTCATAAGGCTTTTGGTGAGAAACCTCTTCCAGCCATATCTCTGGCGGGATTCCCTTTGGAAAAGCGGCACATACCGGGGCAAAGCCTTCTTTTCCCTTATAATGTCGGCAAAACATACAGAGGCTCATAACCCGCATTTCATAGGGGTCTCCATCAAACACACCGTCTTTTATCCAAAATCCCGTTCGGTAATCCGTTATTCCCATGGAATCAGCTCCATTTTCACACCTAATTTTCTGGTAATTCTTCTCATAATAAGGCGTTGTCCTATATAATCCGCTTCGCTTATATCTATGATACCATTCTTTACCCGCTTCATCAACAACGGCGCAAATTTGTTTGCAAGAAGGCTAAATTCCTGGTTCATTTCCATAAGGACAGGCTCCTTTTTCCATACCTTTGGAGATGTCGCAGAAAAAACGCCATGCCTTGTTATCGCACGAACCTCTTTCATCTCGTATAGCCATAAATTTCGTATATCTGCCGGGGATAGCGGACCATGACTAGGGTGATTATGGGAAAAGATGTTATCTTTTAGAAGGTACCTTTCTTCAGGAGGGACACTTACTTCTTTTTTGTTTCCAGTATCCTGCCATAAAATTTTTCCTTCATGATTAAAAATAAATCCTTTTTCAACCTGTTTCTCGATTACTTTCTTTTCCTGCTCCAACATAATAGAAGCTGTTTCTTGAAACGCGGTGGAGTTTCCTAACCACCTATCAAGCTCCAAATCCTGATTCCTTCCCGCCGCCCAGTCACCCAATTCCCGGCCAATCTCCTCATAGCTTTTGGAAATCTCGGCTGTGACCACGCACATTCCATTGGGGTGGTCAAGAGGCAGGCTGCCTTTTTCATAGAGCCGCCCGTCCCGCTCCCGGCAGAGCGGGCACACCCGCCCGCCATTGGAACTATGCCAGCGGTAGCCCTCCACAAAGGGGTTGTCTTTGGTGGACCGTTCCAGCGAAAGCTGGTAGGCATGGGTCACGGCCGTCCGGGCCAGACGCTGGGCGCTGTAGTCCACCTGACGGGAAACACCAGGATATACTTTGCCCCAGTCCCAGGGCTTTTTGGCTTCGGGCCGCAGATAGATTTCCAAATCCTTTGCCAAATCATAGGCGGGCTTTTGCGCCAGGATTCCCCGGCTGATAATGGTTTGAATATCCCGGCTAAACTGCTTCTCATACTGCCATATGCGCTGTGACAGGCCGGAAAACCCCCGATAAATGCCGCCGCTCATCAGCTCTTCGGCAACCTGTGCCGGAATACTGGAAAACACATGGGAAAACCGCTCCGAAAGGATAGGGCACGCTTTGGCATAGAATTTCTGCTCGGCTTCGGCAATGGCCCCGGCGGTTTGCAGAATAGAGGAAGAAACCTTCTTCTCCACTGCCTGATACAGAGTTTTGGATTCCCGGCGCAGAGTTTTGGAATAGTCCTTCAGCCAGCGGTAGGTGAGGGTTTTGGGGCTGTACCGTTTCAGGGAGCTTTCCAGCTCCCTGGCAATTTCCTCATACAGCCCCCGC
>DYBQ01000198.1 GCA_019418545.1 Clostridiales bacterium
GCTCGTCGGGCTCATAACCCGAAGGTCGTTGGTTCAAATCCAGCCTCCGCAACCAGTCGAGAGCCTCGACACGCAATTCGCGTGTGGGGGCTTTTTCTTTTTTTCGAGTGTGGTGCTCGCGCCTTTATCGTCATCAATCAAAAAGCTGGACGCAACTCGCGTTCTGACTCAGTTCTTTTTTTTACCCCTTCTTCTCGCGCCCATAGCAGCGCGCAATCAGATAGCCCGTACTATCTCGACACGCAAACCGCGTGCGGGACTTTTTCTTTTTTGAAACTGAATGAAACCTGTTTTTCTTTCCCATACTGAAATTGAGCAAAGTCATACTGTATTGGGAAAGGACGATGCTGTATGCAGTATAACAAAGTGGAAATCTGCGGGGTCAACACCTCCCGGCTGAAAGTGCTGACGGAAAAAGAAAAACTGGAGCTTTTGCATCGGATGCGGGAAGGCACAGAGGAAGAGGCCAAGCAGGCCCGTGAAGAGCTGATTAACGGCAACCTGCGTTTGGTGCTCAGTGTCATTCAGCGTTTTACCAACCGGGGCGAAAACCCTGACGATTTGTTCCAGGTGGGATGCATTGGCCTGATGAAAGCCATTGACCATTTTGATGTAACCCAGGGGGTGCGCTTCTCCACTTATGGAGTCCCCATGATTATCGGGGAAATCCGCCGGTATCTGCGGGACAACAACGCCATTCGGGTCAGCCGCTCCATGCGGGACATTGCCTATAAGGCCATGCAGGCCAAAGAACGCCTGACCGCGGAAAAGGGCTCGGAGCCTAGTGTGGAAGAAATTGCCCGCGCCATTGACGTAAAACGCGAAACCGTTGTGCTGGCGCTGGAAGCCATTGTCGAGCCGGTTTCCCTGTATGAGCCTGTTTTTTCCGACGGCGGCGACACCATTTATGTAATGGACCAGGTGGGCGATAAAAACGATGACCGGAACTGGCTGGAGGAAATCGCCTTAAAACAGGCGATGCAGGACTTAAACCCCCGGGAAAAACGGATTTTGTCCCTGCGGTTTTTACAGGGAAAGACACAAATGGAGGTGGCCTCTTCTATTGGCATCAGCCAAGCCCAGGTTTCCCGGCTGGAAAAGGCCGCCCTGGAAAAAATAAAAAAAGAGCTTTAACGCTGCACAAAAAAGCTGGACCGATATTCATAAAGAATATCGGTCCAGTTTTACTACCTATCTGCTTTCACTTCTTCAAATTAGTCGATTCTTCTCTTGCGATACCATATCGACAGGGAAACTGCGCCAAACGCTGCCAGCAGCAGGAGGCTCCAAGCCACGACATTGCTATAATCTCCGGTTTGCATATTGCCATTATCATTGTGATTGTAGTCGCCGCCCTGATTTTCATTTCCTTCCTGGCTGTCGCTGCCGCTTTGTGTCATATCACCTGTATCGCTGGTATCTGTGTTGTCTTCTTCTTTCAACACCAAACCCTCGATGGCAGCTTCCAGTTCTTCTTCCGCTTCTTTTACAGCTTCTTCATCTGCCTGCTCATCTTCATACACCACATTAGCCATATACAATGCAGATTTTAACACCTCTACACTGGCCATGGTATAAGCAGCCTGGTCAATGGCATTAGCTGTATCAATCAAAGATTTCAGTGCGTCCTTGTTAGGAATGAGACGCAGGGCCAATCTGGCAGCATGAAGTGTCTGAACCTGCTTGTCAATTTCTTCCTGCGTTACCTGCTCAGGGGTCTCCTGAGCCTTTGCCAAAAGTGCTTTTGCATTTTCCAGTTCTGCCGTAAAGGCTTCTGTCTCGGCGCCTGCAATATACAGATGGAGCATCAGCTTCGTGCTGTCACTCAGCCCGATTTCCCGCTGCAGACGGCTGAGCTCCAATTTGACAGTGGCAAGATTGAGCTTCGCTTCTGCTTCTTCCAGTGCCTTGATAGCAGGAGTAATTTCGGTATCGGTAATCAGTTCTTCTTCCAGAAGGGCCTCTGCTGCTGCCAAAGCATCCTGATAAGCTTGCATCATCTCATCGTTCTCATATAGTCCTGAATCAATCACTTCATGGGCATGGTCAATTGCATTGCGCAGCCCTTCTATATCGGCGG
>DYBQ01000199.1 GCA_019418545.1 Clostridiales bacterium
GTGCTGGCCTGCGCCGGGATTTTTTGGGGAAATGCAGGCCGGGGGCTTTCGGTCGGGGCGGAGCCTTTGCAGGAGGAGGAAGAAACCGTCCAGCTTCCGGCCATTATGTATCACGGGCTGCTGAAAGACCAAAAGTATCAGGGGAAGTATGTGATTTCGCCCGATGAGCTGAAAGAGGATATGCAGTACCTGCAAAACAACGGGTATACGCCGGTACACATGGAGGAGATTTTTAACTGGCAGGACGGAAAAGGGGATTTGCCGGAAAAGCCCATTCTGCTCACCTTTGACGACGGGTATTATAACAATTATGTGTATGCCTGGCCGCTGGCGAAACAGTATAACATGAAGATTATCATTTCGCCCATTGGCAGCTGTACGGATAAATTCACCGGCGCAAACGATGACCATGCCAATTATTCCCACGTCACCTGGCCGCAAATTGAGGAGATGATGGATTCGGGCCTGGTGGAATTTCAAAATCACAGCTATAACCTTCACGGCACACAAGGAAGGCTGGGCGCCAAAAAGCTGCGGGGCGAGAGCATGGAGGAATATAAAACCCTGCTGACAGAGGACGTCGGAAAATTACAGGAACGCTTTCAAACAGAAACAGGATATACGCCCCGGATGTTCACCTTCCCCTTTGGGGCAATTTCTGACGGGGCCGAAGAAATTTTGTGGGATATGGGATTCCGCGGCGCTTTTACCTGCGAAGAGCGGATGAACTGCCTCAAAAAAACCGAAGAGCATCCGGTGCTGGGGCGATTCCTTCGTCCCCATGGCATTTCGTCAGAGCGTTATTTTTCCAATATCTTAGAGTAAAACCGTATAATATAATTGATTTTCAGAAAGGCGTGAGCTTATGCCGACTATTTACCTCAGCCCATCCCTGCAGCCCTTTAATAAATATGTAAACGGCAGCGACGAGCAGACCGTGATGAACCAGGTGGCCGATGCCATGGAGCCCTATCTGCGCGCCTGTGGGATTCGTTACACCCGAAACCGAATTGGAATGACTCTTGGGGAGGCGATTCGGGAATCCAACGCCGGATATTATGACTTGCATCTGGCGCTGCACTCCAACGCCGCGCCCGAAGAACTGGCCGGGAAAATCCGCGGCACAGACGTTTATTACTACCCCTACAGCGCTTTGGGAAAACGGGCCGCCGAGGTGCTGGCCGAGAATTTTAAAAAGATTTATCCCATCCCGGACAAAGTAAAAGCAGTCCCCACTACCACGCTCACGGAGATTACCAAAACCAACGCCCCCGCCGTCCTTATGGAAATTGCCTATCACGACAACGAAGAGGACGCCCGGTGGATTAAAGAAAACATCCAGGCCATTGCCGCCAATATTGTACAGGGGCTTTGTATTTATTTTGGAATCCCCTTTATTTGCAGCCCCCAGCCGCCAAGAGTGGGCACCGTTGTTACCGAGTCCACGCCGCTGAATATCCGCAGCCGTCCTTCCACCCAGGCACAGGTGATTACCCAGGCCCAGAAGGGCGAAAAGCTCACAGTGCTGGGACAGTGGGAAGACTGGTATGTGGTGGAGGTTCGGGGCGTGATTGGCTATGCTGCCGCCCGGTATATCCAGGTGTAAAAGGATATAAAAAAGCTGTGAGGGCCTTTGGAGGCTCTCACAGCTTTTTCATGTATCACGGCTTAGCGGCGCTTCATATACATAACGCCGGACAACTCCAGCACCCCGCTGATAATCAGGCAGATGCCAAAGAAAGAAATGATGCTGGTAATCAGGCCAAAGGGATTGATGACCAAAATCAGCCCCAGCAGCAGAGGGACAAGGGCATTCACCGTTAAAAACCACCGTCCCGGATGCCGGGTGCGAAAAGCTTCCCGGGCTGCCGGAAAATTGCAGACGCCCAAAAGGATGAGCAAGGCTCCCAGCAAAAACGGCAGGATGGAAACCAGCATTTTGGGCACCGACAGGAACAAAAGCCCCATCCCGGCGGCAATCAGGCCAATAACCAGCTCTCCGCCGGTTTCCACACCGGCTTTTTTCATGCGCAGGCTTTGCAAAACCAAAAAAAGGCCGCTGATAATCAGCACCCCGCC
>DYBQ01000002.1:0-1968 GCA_019418545.1 Clostridiales bacterium
ATATAATTATAACTATTTTGGATTGTAGGTCTTCACAATTATAAATATAAGTTTTGTTGTTTTTAAACAAACTATTTACATAATTTGTAAATCAGTTAAATAGTTAATAGATAAAAAGCCCTCTGCTGTTTCTGGGCCCAAAAACAGCAGGGGGCAATTGCATATTTAGAAAGAAAAACTATGAGGCCAAATTACTTATTATCAGCTCTCTTCTCCTTAACATCAGCCTGAACCGTAGAAAAAACAAGTGCCAGACAAAGTGGGAGCTGGGTGTACGCATGATTTGCAGCGGCCATTGACAAACAGAATTGGTTTACTATATAATTAACGCTGTTAACTATATAGGAGGGGTATTTATGGAATGGACGGATATGATGTATTATCAGCAGCAGATGCAAAAGGTGATACGTTCCCTGCTGCCTGTACGCAAATCTGTATTGACTGGCAGCGAATGTGAACTTTTGGCTCACCTGTATTTACAGCCGGAAGAAAACACACCTATTTTACTTGGAAAAAGCAGCGGCATGAAAAAAGAAGCAGTGAGCCGCTGCCTGAAATCGTTATATGAAAAAAACTGCATACGCAAAGAGAAACAAACAAACGACGAACGGAGCTACCAACTGTTTATCACAGAAACCGGCCTTGATGAATTGAGAAAGGGGTATGAAAGCATCTTGCAGCCCTTCTATGATTTGTGGCGAAGTTCCGGCGAAGATTTTGAGGCGTTTATGCATTATGCAGATAAACTTGCTACACATATTGAGAAAGGAAAGGAAAATACACATGATGAAATTTTATGATTCGTTGCAGATGGACCCCTCTATACTCAAACGAAAAATTGCCGCTTGTGACACAAGGAAGGGAAAAATATATTATTGGGCTGCCATAGCAGTGCGCTCTGCTCTAATTGTTACTTTTGCGATTGTGTTTATCAGCCTGCTGTCTGGGATGTTTGGCGCTGACAACACCCCACTGGCAGTGGCTTTATTTTGTATGATGCTGGGCATCCGTTTTGTCAATTTCGAATATTGTGTTGGAGACTCGCTTATAACCCTGGCGGCGGTGCTGGCTATTCTGGTGTTTGCACCCAGTGCGGCGGCGGTGCTCCCGCCGGCCTTTTTAATTCCGCTGCACTTTGCGGCTTTTTTTGCTGTGCTTTATATGACGACTCAGCGGCCTGAAATGGGCAATGGCGGTTTATACAGTTTTGCTTACATCTATCTGACAGGGAATCCCGTGGTTGGAGAGGCTCTGGTTCGCCGCGGGCTTTTGGCTGTGGTGGGGTATTTAATCTGTGGGGCGATTCTGTTTGCCAAGCATCGGAATCAGCACAAAACTACCCGTTTTCGCCAAGTGGTGCAGAAATCTAAACTGTCCGCACCCATCTTCCTGTGGCAGCTGCGCATGGCGCTTGGGGTGAGCCTGGTGATGACAGCTGGGCAGGTCTTTGGTGTGGAACGGTTTATGTGGATGGGATTTGCCTGTGCATCGCTGCTGTCAGAATATCCGTATTGCGGTAACACCTTCACCCGCTTTTGGCAGCGAATTGTGGGTGCGATTGCAGGTTCCTGTGCATTTTTTGTTTTCTATCTTGTAACGCCAGAAGCTCTGCATCCGTTGATGGGGCCATTAGGGGGACTGTGTTTGGGATTCTGTACTGACTACCGGTATAAGACGGCAATGAATTGCTTTGGTGCGCTGATGCTGGGGACTGGAATTTATGGGCTTAAGGGTGCGGTAATTTTGCGCATCGTGGATACCCTGCTGGGTGTGACATTTGGCTTGGTGTTCGCAGCGATTTTTCACCGACTGGCGGCGGTTAGATTTCTGCCCAAAACAGAAAATGAGTAAATTGGATTTTATAAATCACGCAATTGTTTTGGAAAATCTTCTGAATTTCTAAAAGTATTGAATATCCAAAACAATAATTTCAAATAATACTTCCATTCAAAGCTTTTTTACCGAATA